>DATENQ010000296.1:0-6752 GCA_035275005.1 Pyrinomonadaceae bacterium
CTTCGCCATACTTCGCAAACCAGCGATCGGCGATATCGAGATCGTGTCGCGACAGAAGTATGTAGCGCCCGTACTTCTCGATGAAAGGTCGCCCACCGTACATCCCCACCCAGTACGCTACCAGCGAACCGAGCACGCAGCCAACCGCCCCCGCTACGCCGACCCACCAGAGATTCATCTCGCCGCGCGAAACGAGATAACCCGAGAAGGGCATGATGATCTCGGAAGGCAGTGGTATGCAGGCTGACTCGATCGCCATCAAAAGAACAATGCCCGCATAGCCCATCTTGGAAATTACCGCCACAATAAAGGTGGAAAGTATGCCGATGATTTTTGCAACCATATTGAGTTACCGATCGGACCAGCCGTGCTGGCCGATTAGCGGTACAAAAGCACAACCTCCATGATCTTCTTCTTTACGTCCTTGCTCAGTTTTAATGACGCGAATCAGTCGTTGACTCTCGCGCGACTCACCGACAGGCACCACCAGACGGCCACCCATCTTGAGCTGCGCGATCAATGGCTCCGGCACTGTTGGACCACCAGCGGCAACCAATATCCCGTCGTAGGGCGCGTTTGCAGCCCAGCCCAACGTACCGTCAAAACACTTCACCGTCGCGTTGTAAATTCCCAGTTCCCTGATCCGCGCTTGTGCCTCGCGCGCGAGATCGCCGATGCGCTCGATCGAGTAAACCTGCGCCGCGACTTTGGATAACACAGCCGTCTGATATCCGGAGCCGGCGCCAATCTCCAACACACGACTATTCTCATCAAGCTCGAGTAACTCTGTCATCCTTGCGACGATGAAAGGCTGGGAGATGGTCTGATTGGCACTGATCGGAAGCGCGTGATCGCCGTAGGCGCGGCTTTGTAATGCTTCCGGCACGAAGAAATGACGCGGCACGTTCCGCATCGCGTCGAGCACTCTCGGATCGGTGATGCCGTAGTGTTCGCGCAGGCGTGCAACCATGCGCTCACGTGGGATGGAGTATTCCTGGAGTGAAGCGCGATGTTTGTTTGCTGGCTGCACCGAAACGAATTCTGCTTGTTAACTCTTTTGGAGTAGTTCGGAGTCTTTCAGATAATTCCAGGTCTCGATTGCCGTCAACGCCCGGTGGTCCGTCATGTCGCTGCGCAGCGGCGTCACTGAAACATAACCCGCCTTCACGGCGTGATAGTCAGTGCCTTCGACCGAGTTTGTATTAAAGTATTCTTCACCGATCCAGAAGTATGGTTTGCCGCGTGGATCAATGTGCTCGCTGATCACTGGTCGGGCGTTTTTGATTCCCTGCCGCGTTACCTTGACGCCCTTAATCGGCCCTGGAGGCAGGTTGATATTCAACAGCGTGCCTTCGGGTAGACCTTCTTCCAACACTTTTCGCGCGGCCACGACTGCAAAAGCAGCGGATTCCGTGAAATCGAAATTATCGCGCGCGACGAGACTCAAAGCTACACCGGGCACGCCGAGAATCGTAGCTTCGAGCGCGCCGGCGACTGTGCCTGAATAAGTGGCGTCGTCACCGAGGTTGCCGCCGTGATTGATACCTGATACGCAGATGTGCGGTCGTTGATCTTCCTTCAGAATTTTGTTCAGCGCGAGTGTTATACAATCGGTGGGTGTACCGTCGATGGCCCAGTGACGCTCGTCGAGCTGGCGGATGCGCAGCGGGCGGGCCAGCGTGAGGCTATGGGAAGCACCGCTCATCTCAGAGGCAGGCGCCACGACATAGACGTCGCCGATCTCTTTTAGAGCTTCCTCGAGTTTGACGAGCCCATCGGAATGGATGCCGTCGTCGTTTGTGATCAAGATCCGGATCATACGAATTATCTTGCACACTCAGTTCCGGCGGCTCGCTCACTCAGGAGCGTCCGATTCGGAATCTTTGTTTAAGACGACTGGTGAGATAAGACGGCGGCTGAAGTTGTGCAGGGAATAACTTAGTCGCGAGGGATGCGCATACGGCCCTTCTTCTTATTGCGTTTGCGTGCCAGCGCCGACTTCAGCTTCGCCTTCTGACCGGGCGGGATAAAGAACGCGTGTTTCTTCGCATCCTTGATGATCTCCTCGGTCATCACTTTACGCTTGAAGCGGCGCAATGCGCTTTCAATCGATTCGCCCTGATTAACAGTAACTATTGCCATTCGTTCTCTGCTTTCCCTTTCTTAAAACCTCTGCGGGGGGATATTTAACCACAAAAACCACCAAACGCACAAAAGTATAGGTTCTAACAAAAGTATAGGTCCTATATGACCTATAGGACCTATCCTTTCCTCCTGTGTTCGGCTTCAATAAATGATCTAAACCAGCACGGCCTCGGCGGGCTCTTCCTTCTTCCGGCTCAAGCCTTTGATTTGTACTGGCTTGTCGGCTTCCTTAGTGTTGAGCTGTTTGTTCAACACCATCTCCTGGTAAAGCTTGCGCATCATTACGGCTTCTTCATGCGCAGTCTTCGGTCCCTCCATTTGCGGCTTGTTTGGCCGCATCAAATCAACTTCATTCAAAATCAAACCGTGGCTCTTGTCCGTCATCTCGACGTTCTTGCCACCTGCAAAAATCTCGTGACGTCCATGCTCCTGGTACCACTTCGCAACAGTCGCGTTCTGGTGCATATTCTCGATGATGTTTCTCCAACCGATACCGGTGTTGTAGGCGCAGAATGAAATCTCGCCTTCCTGCGTACCGTAAGGAATGATGCACATTTCGGTGCGGCGGAAGTCGTAGTTGAACAAATCCTGGAACCACATACCCGCGATAAACAGGAAGTTCCAGCGATCCGAACGACGCTGCTCGATGTCCTGGGAATTGCGATCGCCGCTGACCTTGCCGTAGTTTTTACCTGTCAAACCAAACGACTTGTCGAACTTCTTGAACAACTCGTAAAGCGTGAATTGCGAAGGCGACTTGAACGGGTTGTAGTGCTTCAAGAGCGCCAGACCCATCATGACGTTCGACATCCACTTGCCGCGAGCAGCGTCCGTGATCTTCTGCATGTCTTTCACGAGTCCCGGAATATTCAGGAACTCCGGTACTGGACGCATCTCTTTGGATTCTTTATCGATCATGACTGCCGTACCGACGCCGCAGTTCGGGTGGCAACCGCAGGACACCTGGCCCCATTCGGCTTCCGGACCGTGTACGAGGTCGGCAAAGTCAGCAAACGCTCCCATCAATGAAAGCGGAAACCAATCGCGTGTCGGTTCAGTGATGCCCACCTGGTTCTTCACATCATGAGCGAGGTGCGAAAGAGTGTAACGCTGTTGCAAACGACGCTGCGCAGTAATCTCTTCGTCGCGGCCGGTAAAAGAAACCGGCTGGAACGAAAGGAACGCGATCTTCTTCGGATTGTCGAGCGCGAAGCGAATGATCGAGCCGACCTGATCGTTGTTGATGCCGTTTACGAGTGTCGTAACGAGCACGATCTCGACGCCCGCTTCGTGCAGGTTGTTGATGGCTCGCATCTTCACGTCGAAGAGGTTGCCGACCTGGCGGTGGCTGTTGGCGTCGTTGCCGATTCCGTCGAATTGCAGGTAAACGTAACGCAGTCCGGCTTCAGCAGCTTGCCGGCAAAACTCTTTGCTCTTGGCAAACTCGATTCCGTTCGTCGCTGCCTGCACGCTGTTGTAACCCACTTTGCGCGAGTATTTGATCGCTTCGATAAAGTGCGGAGAGATTGACGGCTCACCACCTGAAAACTGCACCGACATCTGACGGCGCGGCTTGATGGTGATCGCGTTGTCGAGAATCTCTTTGATCTCATCCATGCTCAGTTCATGAACGAAGCCAACCTGGTTGGCGTCCATAAAGCACGGGTCACACATCATGTTGCAGCGATTGGTTAGGTCAACAGTCAACACGGCGCCGCGTCCATACTTAACCGTGCTGGAACCGTGGTTGTGTAGTTTCTCGTCATTGTGCGCGTCGATGTCGCGCCCTGGAAACATCTTTTCGATGTGCGTAAGGAACTTTGAATCGATGGCCATCATGTCTTCGAAGTGGCCATGGGTCGGGCAATCTTTGATCATCCAGATTTCGCCATCACGCTCGATGATCTGGGCCTTGATCTCGCCGACTTTTTCGTTGATTAGATCGCTGACGTCTTTTTTGCCGCTGATGATCGCTTCACGCGCTTCGATAACGCAGTTAGGACAGAGGGAATCAGTGGTACGTGGCCAGCCGAGCGTTGGCTTGCTCTTCTGCCAGGATTTCAAAAGGGGTTTTTCTGACCATTTTGGAGTAAAAGAAGGATTGGGCTTGTACTTATTTACCGATTGAATTGAATTGAAAAGGCCTCCCGCAATCAGGGTCAATCCTCTCTCCGCATACTTAATAGGGCGCATCGTCTCTCCGTCCGTTTCAAATTTTATGGCGTGCCCTGGCAAGCTAAAGACGCACCAAGGCTGTGGAACGTATCAGCAATGACCGTGCCGTGCGGAGTTGATGGAGGTAAGTCTAATTATTTATTACTTTAAAGGATTAGGCCGGATCTTGGGCTAACGAATCGATGTGTCCACATGATACACGGCCTCTGGAATCGGCCATAGTTGTGACATTTTGGCCGGGCTTTCACGCAAAGACGCAAAGGCCGCAAAGGCGAGGTGAAGTCCCTCTTTGCTGTCTTTGCGTCTTTGCGTGAAACTCTTCTTTATTTGTCACCCATCGCGGCGTTCATGGCGGCGATGATGGCTTCGGAGACGCGGCGCTTTTGGAGGTCGGCGATCCTGGCGGGGGAGAGATCGAAGTCGACTGGCGACTCTTCGATCCTTTTAATTATTGTTCCTTCTGAGAAACCGGCTTCGACGAGGCGAATCACGCCTTCGTTGTTGAGCGTCGGCGTCTTCTCGAGCTTGGGTGCCCCGGCTTCACCAGCTTCCGTTGGCGGCTTGATGATACGCACAGTCGCCGATCCCGTGAGGTTTCCCTCATTCTCATTTCCGCCGAGACCACTTCGCGATCGACTGGACGACCGCGAGCTCGAGCCGGAACCGAAAATACTAGTCTCGCCGCCCTGAGCCTGCGGCTGCGGGTCTCCCGTCCCGGATTTCTTGAAGTCTTTAAAGAACGGATCGCTTCCCCACTCGTCAGCACCCATGATGACGGTGCCCATCTGCGTCGACAGCATCGCGAGAATGATGTTCTCAGTCACGCCGTTACGCTTCAGGCTGATCAGTTGCTCGGTATCGAGTTTGAAATCGCTCGGACGGTTGTTGATGATGGTGATGATTGTCTTTTCTTTGAAGCCGGCTTTGACGAGTTTGACGACCGAGGTGTTAGTGAGTGGACCATCAGGCTGCTGACCATAGGCAGCAGTCACGAAAAGCGAAAGACACAAGAAGATGGTGACGACTATTCCTTTCATAACGGTTATCTCTCGCCCGCGTCTTTCGCGGAAGCGGAAGTTGCGGGGACGGTCTTTTTGGTACGCGCAGTGGTGCGCTTATAGCGATAGGCGATCTTCTTCACGTAGTTGCGAGTCTCTTGATACGGCGGCACCCTGTTACCAAACTTCGCCACCGCGCCTTCGCCCGCGTTGTAACTCGCAAGCACGAGATCGACACGATTATTGAAACGATTCAACAGTTCGCGCAGGTATCTCGTGCCCCCCGAAATATTTTGTGCCGCGTCATGTGGACGTCGCACGCCGAATCGCGCGGCGGTCCCGGGCATCAATTGCATCAACCCGCGGGCGCCTTTTGGTGATACGGCGTGCGTGTTGAAGTGCGATTCCTGTTCCATCACCAGAAATATCAGGTACGGATCAACGTTGTACTTGCCACCGTTCTGGCGGATGAGACCGTCGAGTCCCGCTCTTCCAGTACTCCAGCCACGTTCTTTTTTCCCGGCCTTCGCGATCGTTTCAGGATCTTCGACTGCGATACGATCGACACGAGTGCTGTCGATAAAGATCGACATCGAACCGCGTTTGTACCAGACACCGGCAGGAGATTGCGTCGCGCTATCGGCTTCGACGCGAGCGCCGCCTTTCAGATAGATCCAGGTGGGCTTGTCGTAAACGCCGTTTGTTACCGGTGTTTGCGCGACTACTTCTGAAACTTCGAAGTGGTCGTCGTCATTGCCGGTCTCGACAGGCGCTGCAGCCGGCGCGGGCGTGTTGCGCTCGATCTTCTTTACTTTCTCCTTCGCGAGAAGATGGCTGAGTCCGCCCTTGCGATACCAGACTCCCTGCGGCGATTCCCAGGCATCATCGACAGTCATGTACGAACCGTCGGCGAGTTTCAGTCTGATCTCAGTTGTCTGCGCAATCGCCTCGCCCGAACAGACAAGCACGATCAGACAAATTAATAACCACAGATGTCGCGGATTTTTAAGCACGGATTTTGTTCTACAGTTCTAATGGATCGGACAAGCCACGCTCGATCATTGTTTCTTGTGTCTGGACCGGAGCGAACGTGTGCGACGTGCCGAAGTAATTACGCCAGGCAATGTCGACAATCTGCGGCGTTAGCTTGAGAGCATGTTTCTCGAACAAGCAGATATCCGTGGCCCGATCCAGTATGTCGCGCGGCTCGCAGCCTTTCATCTGCCGTCGCTCCACACGATACTTCATCAGAATGTGGTCCAGCACCGGCTGCTCGATCGCGATGCCACGCTTGCCAGCCTGATACTTGAAGATCGCCGTGTACGCACCAGCCGTCGGCGGCTCGACGCGCGCGCGATAACCCATGCGTCGCAGAAATGCCTGGTCGGCGAGATCCTTCTCATCGAGGTTTGTCGAAAACACGACGAGCTGCTC
>DATENQ010000297.1:0-20123 GCA_035275005.1 Pyrinomonadaceae bacterium
CGCGCATAACCGAATCATCGTGCGAGGGTAGTAGTTGTAGGCATGAGTTGAGGCGTCGAGAACAGTCATCTTCTTTCCTTTCAGGAGCAGTGTGAGGTTGCAATAATACCTGAAAAAAGAAAACAGTTCTCCCTATAGACATCAAAAGCCGCTTGATCTATAAAGCCGCATACTGGCCACTCGTTTCCCAAAACAACGTTCGGTCAGTTTTTCCCATGCCGTTATCTGTCTGTGAACCTTACGCCTGGTACCTTGTCGTGACGTGTAAACACTGCGGCATGCGACAACCAATCCACCGCGATACCTCTAATGGTCAAGCCGCTCTTTTAAGGAAATATACGTGGCGCTGTATTCAATGTCATCAAGCGGACACTTACGAGCCCGATGAGATTGAACGCTACCAGCATATCGTTGAGCGACGGAAAACCAACCGGCCGTGATCACCACGTCCAAGAATCTGGAACCATCGACCAGCCGCTGACGTGAAGCACCCCATTCGATGGGAAAAAAGATCGCAATGGTTTGTCTGGGGACACTGGCGTTGGTCCTATTCTTGATTGACGCCCGGTTAGCCGTTCGCGACTACCAGAACAGCCAGTTGATTGAAGAACACGAGTGCGGTTATCCAAGCGAACGTGTTTGCCGGGCTGATTTTGATGGCGATGGGCAGTTCACTGAGATCAGAGTTCGATATCGCTATGACACGCCCGTTGCGCTTCCGCCGCGTTTCAAAGGCAACGAAGACCGCGTCGTCCTGAATGCCTTTCTCATGGACAACACGTTAAGAACTCACATCGCGATCGGCAGGGAATCCGATCGCGATCGACTCATTGTCTACGAGGGCGTGCCGTGGCCTGATCGGAAGGGAGCCCTCAATGCTGTTTACGAGCACAACGGCAGTGCATTGGTTCAAACTTCTTCGACCGCAGCTGATGCAGAGATACTTACAGCGATGGCGACGCGCGATGACACGGGCAGTCTTAATCGATGGGTTGTCTACGGAGTAATCGCGTGGCCACTTCGAATTATTTATATAGCTCTTTTCGTAGGTGCTGCGCTTGGAGGCGGCCAGTACCGCCTGCGGTAGCGGGCGGGATGGGTTGACCCACCCGCTATCGCAGGTGGTACTGACTGTGTCCGACAGTGCTCTGACTTCAGATTAGGATTTTTCCAGTTGACGTGTACGACAACGAACGTTCTTAAAGCGATACTCAGTGAATTCCACCTGGTCGTCTTAACGAGCAGAAAGATGACGAGATTGGATGACCGATCTGTCGATGTTATCCTCGTTTGACTCTCATCGACGCCGCGTCTAGACTGCTTACCTCTCCTAAAATTGCCACCCCCTTCAACATCAACGCATTCAGCTTCCAGGGCGAAGTACGAGACAACGATGCCGGACAAAGAAATTCTGCAACTCATTAACACTCTCTCCGCGAACGGTGAGAGCGGCAGGCTCGACATTGTCGCAGGTGCGACCGAAGGCGAGCTCTTGTTTAAGAACGGGAAGGTCGTAGATGCTCGAATGGGACATCTCACCGGGTTTCAGGCGATCAACGCACTTGCTGCAATGCGTGATGCTCGCTTTCACTTCGATCCGTCAGTCGCCGTGCGAACTTATAGTTCGATCACGCCGAGTGAGCGGCACGTGCTTAAACAGTTCTTCGGGATCGAGACTGTTGATGAGAAAGACTTCGCAGCACCGGTGATTGCTAACGAAGTAGACGAAGTCACTGTTATCAAGAGTGATGTCACAGCCGCGCCAATCGCAACGCCCGCGCCGTATCGAGCTCGATCCAGAGCGCCATATTTAATAGCGTTTGCCATAACGGTGCTGGTCGTCGCTCTCGCCTCAGCCGCCGTGTTCCTTCGATCTCGTTATCGCGAGCTGAGCTCGCCGGCCCAGGTGGCTACTAACATCGAATCAGCTCCATCCACTACTGCGGCGAAAGAAACAACCCCTATTGCCGCAAAAGAAACAACCGATGAGAAAGCGACTTCTCCTGCTCCTGCGAAGGCAACGCTAAAGGAGAAAACGATTCCGGCTATTCCTACGCCAGCACCAGTAGCAGAGAAAACGGCGCCGGCCGCTCAGGATTTAACCGGCAAATGGAACGTCGTTAATACAGTCCACACCACCGCGTATAAATCGTTTCAGAACCTGCAAATTGGTTTTGCTGTATCGATAAATCAAACCGGAAGAACATTCACTGCCCACGGTCAGAAGGTTTCCGAAAACGGTCGCAGCTTACCTGCGGGCAGCAGAACTCCCATTCAGTTGAAGGGCACCATCGTTGGCGACAAGATTGAAGCGAGCTTCTCCGAACAAGGTGCGATGCGAAAAACCAACGGACGATTTATCTGGAAAATCGACCGCGCGAGTGGCGGCTTGACGGGAACCTTCGCTTCAACAGCGGCTCAAACGAGTGGCAAATCAACAGCAAGGCGAGAATTATAGTCGCGAACCATTCTTGACTCTCCCCGCCTTTGTGCATAAATTCAATGCGCAAGATCTACCCCGTCGAAAGACAAGGACTCAAATTATGTTCACAAGAATTCTAACCGGCCTTGTGCTGCTTGCCGTGACGAGTGTTGCCGGACTGGCCCAACAAACACCTCCAGTCAAAACACACCTCAAGGTCGGCGACCCGGCTCCTGATTTCACGCTTCGCGCTACCGACGGAAAGCAATACAAGCTGAGCGATTTCAAAGGCAAGAAAAACGTCGTGCTGGCAATTTATGTGCTGGCATTCACTGGTGGTTGAACGAAGGAATTGAAGGCGTATCAGGCTGATATCGCCAAATTCGAAAATAACGAGACTCAGGTTTTTGGTATGAGTGTTGACAGCGTTCCCGCCAACCGCGAATTCGCAAAACAGCTCGAGATTACATTTCCGCTACTCAGCGATTTCAAACGCACCGTCGTCAAGGCGTATGGCGTCTTTAACGAGGAGCAAGGCTTTGGAAATCGCGCTACCTTCCTGATCGATAAAGAAGGCATCATTCGCCACATCGACGAAGGAAACGTCGCGATCGATCCGACCACCGTTGTAGACGCCTGCAACGTGCTCCAACATAAGAAGGCGTCACAGTAAAGTTCGCCACAGATTGACGCGGATGCGTGCAGATGAAATCCGCGTCATCTGTGGCAATTCTTTCTACAGGAGTTCTCCGGCATCGTGATCGCGGTAGGCTGCGAGAGCGTAGTCGAGGCGATGACGCCAATTTTCGCGTGGGTCGCCGTGCGCCCAGACGATGATCGGGAAGGTCAGGTTCCGCACCAGACAACGTCGATAGTCCAGCATTAGATCGTCGAACGAGTAACTGCTGACGCCGGCGCTGAACAGTTCCTGGTGATAAAAGTGAAGCAAGGGAAGCTCGAGTTGCTCCCGCGCGGTGCGGTCCCAGTGCAACCCCATCATAAATGCGAGATCTTTCGGCCCGACGTCCGGATGCCAAAGCTGCCAATCGATTAGGTACGGCATTCCCTGCTTCGATCGAGGAAACAAAAAGTTCCAGGGGTGAGCATCGCCGTGGATAACGGTGAGAGCCCGTTGCTCAAGCAGCCGGAGCCATGGCCGAAGAGATGAATTGAACACGCCTTCGAGCAGCAATCGATCAGCGACCGGCAGATCGTCCCCGAGATCCTCAAAAAAACCAGGCAGGTGATCCCTGAAGCCGTAAACCATCGTACGGAGACTCGCTTCAGTGTGCAGAGTTCCGATTGTCGAACCGAGTTGCGGAGCTTCCCACCAACGCCCATGAAGACGCGCCAGAACTGCGACCGCCCCGTACACCTCTTTATCAGTTGGACGATTAGGCCAGGGTGGGTTCGTATGACTTGAACGCAGGTCCTCAAGAATCAACCACTGCTGTTGGCTGGTGAGTGGGGCTGTGGCCAGACATTGGGCCATCGGAGGAGATGGCAATGCCGGGGCGAGCTCACGGTAGAAGACGAGCTCTGGCTCGCCTCGCTCGGGCGCCGGTGAATGCTCTAAAGGCCATTTCACAACGAGTCGATTGGGCAGCTCAGGCGAAGAGCCCGCGGCATACTCGACTTCAAGAAACCAGAGATTGGAAATTGTTGTCTGAAACCGCTTCGTAATTTCAACGCTGAGTATCGCACCCTGCCGGAGAGTGCCCGCGGCGGTCAGTGCGGAGGTTAGCTCAACGGGTGTTGTCGGTGGCAATCGAAAGCACCTCCTCGTGGGCTGTTCTACTGCTGTTCCGCCAAGTCCTTCACAGCCGCATAGACCAGGAGTCTTTATTAAGCCGCAGATGAACGCGGATACACAAAGATCTGCGTTGAATCCGCGTTCATCCGCGGCTAAAGTTCAAAGCTGTTTTCATAATGCGCCGGTAGTATATCTCGCTTCGTCAGTAGCGGGGGGTCGGTCTGTGGGTAGATGTCGCGGGGGGCGCCGGTGCGTTCGATGGTACCGTTACGAACGACGGCCATGCGGTGACCGACGGTGAAGGCGTCTTCGAGATTGTGAGTCACGTAGATGACGATCAATTCAGCTTCTGCTTGTAACCGCAACAGATCTTCGTGTAGGCGTTTGCGAATCTCGCTGTCGAGCGCGGAGAAGGGCTCGTCGAGGAGTAACACGCGCGGCTCCATTGCCAACGCTCTCGCAATTGCAACTCTTTGCTGTTGACCCCCTGATAGTTCGTGTGGATAACGGTGCGCCAGTTCCGTAAGGCGCATGCGCTCGAGTAACGCCTGAGCCTGTTCTCGGGCATGAGGCTGTCGCCATAGAGCGTACGCAACATTCTCCAGAGCAGACAGGTGCGGGAACAATGCGTACTGCTGAAACACGTAACCAACGTGGCGTTTACGCGCGGGAAGATTGATCGCCGCACCATTGTTCGCAGAGGAACGGAAGAAGACGGTTCCATCCAACGTGATCTCACCTGCGTCGGGAGTCATCAGTCCGGCAATAGCGTTTAGCGTTTGCGTCTTGCCCGCGCCGGATGGTCCAAACAGCACGAGTATCTCCGCACCGACCTCAACCTGCACCGACAGATTAAAGGTGTCGAGACGCTTTTCGATATTCACTTTGAGTCGCAGAGGTTTCATTAACTAAACAACCGTTTTCCTTTTGTTGAGCGGTCGTTCGAGCTGCCGCACACACCACAAACCAATAAACGCGATCGCGGTCATAACAACAACCATCATCTGCGCGTCCTCGTAACGACGCGCTTGCACTGCATCGTAGATAGCGAGCGGCAGCGTTTGAGTCTGTCCCGGAATATTTCCTGCAACCATCAGCGTTGCGCCAAACTCGCCCAACGCACGTGCACCACCCAGGATTAACCCAGCAATAACTCCACGTCGCGCGAGAGGCAGCGTCACGCGCCACAAAATCTCCAGCTCCGACGAACCCAGCGTGCGCGCGGCGTTTTCAAGATTATGATCCACACTTGCAATGGCGGTCCGTGCTGATTGAAACATCAACGGCAGCCCGACTACAGCCGAGGCAATTGCCGCCGCATACCAACTGAAGAGCAGATTAACGTGAAACCATTCAACGATCGGACTGCCGCGCCCCAGCGCAAGCAACAGGAAATATCCGATGACACTCGGCGGCAGCACCATCGGCAGAAAGATAATTACCTCAACTATAATCTGTCCGGGAATACGAAAGCGCGCCAGGAACACTCCCAAAACCAGACCGACGACAAAAAGAATGCTCGTCGCCACGATAGTAACTTGTAGCGACAACATCAGAGCCGACCAATTCATTTAACCGGCTCCTCTCCAGGTAAGATGAATCCATATTTACGCATGATCTCGCGACCTTGCGTGGAGTTGACGAAGCTCGCAAACTTTCTTGCCTCAGCCTCGTGCCGCGTGCTGCGGACCACGGCCAACGCCTGATTGAGTGGCTTGTGCAGTTGATCTGAAATCAAAACCCAACGGCCTTTGCTGGTGACGCTAAGCGAGAGTGCGACAATCGCGACATCGACGTTTCCCGTCTCGCCATACTGAAGTGTCTGGCTGATGTTTTCTCCAAACACCAACCGCGAAGATACGCGATCCCAAATACCGGCTGACTGTAACGCCTGGCGCGCGGCGTCGCCATACGGCGCGTGTTCGGGATTGGCGATCGCGATGCGGCGCACTTCCGGTTTTGCGAGATCTTCAATGCGGTCGAGTTTCAAGGAGCTGTCACTACGCGTCCAGAGCGTGATGCGTCCCTGCGCGTAAAGCGCCTTCGTATCCGGGAGAATTAGATTCTGCCGTTCAAGCTCTTCAACAAAGCTGACATTCGCGGCAGCAAGTACATCGACGGGCGCGCCTTGCTCGATCTGCTGTGTTAGTTGTCCGGTAGAGCCGAAGTTGAATGTTACTTTGATTCCGGTGTCGTTGGTAAATTGTTTTCCCAGTTCTTCAAAAGCCTGCGTGAGGTCAGAAGCAGCCGACACCGTCAGCGTTGGAGGTGAGGACCGGCATGCCGTCAGCAGTATTAAGAGAAGAATTAACGCCACTGCGCTGTACTGTAGGGGCGGCACTCCGTGGCCGCCCGTCGTTGTCTTTGTGCGAGAAACGGGCGGCATCGGAGTGCCGCCCCTACAATAATCACCGAACATCGTTAGAAATTGAATTTGGCTCCTAATTGAAAAACTCGCGGATCGCCTGCGGCGGTAATCGAGCCGAAGCCCGGGGCGCCTACTACTGTGTTTGGAGCGGCCAATGGCGGTGTGTTGGTTACGTTGAAGACTTCGGCGCGCAATTCGACGTTCATCGACTCGCCAAAAAAGATCCTCTTGATCAAAACGAGATCCGCGTTACGGTAAGCCGGGCCGCGAACAGGATTCCGTGAACTGTTTCCAAGCGTAAACTGCGGCGCGGCTACAAACGCCGACGTGTTAAAGAATCTCGCGGTAGTTCGCTCGGAAGCGGCCAGGTTCGGATCGGATACGCGATTCGGTCGCTGCGTGCCAAAGCCGGCGAACGCATTAAAGTTTGTCACTTGCGTAACCGCCAACGGCAAGCCCGATTGCATCGTTATCACGCCCGCGAATTCAAACCCGAACGGCAGCTCATAAGTAAAGCTCGCCACGAACACGTTCGGCATGTCACCGTTTGAAAGATCGCGCTCCAGCCGGCGATTAAAACTATCGGCGACGGGAAAGTTCGCGATCGGTCCGGTAAGTATCGACGCATCGAACACCGAAGAAGCTTCGTCAATAAGCTTTGAGCGCGTGTAACTGACCAGAAACGAGAAGCCATGCGAGAAGCGTTGCTCCAGCTTGGTCTGAAGCGCGTTGTAATTCGTGTTCCCGACGTTATTGCGGTAAAGACTGACGGTGGTGAATCTCGGAAACGGTTTTAGCAGTTGGGCCAACGGGATAGTCGGATCTCCAAGGCTCGACGAGCGCGGAATCTGACCAAAGAACGGATTCGGAACCCGTTGCAACAGCGCCGAACCTAACGCGAGCTGACTCGGAGTGAGTTGGTTAAGACTCGTGTCAGGAATACCGATGTGCGTGATCTTCGATCCCGCATACGCGACTTCAAACACGAGGTTCTTGGTCAGTTGACGTTGCACTGCGACGTTCCACTGCTGCGCGTATCCACTGCCCAGAGTTGCATCGACTCCGAATACACCCTGGCCCAAACCGGCGTCCGGTGTTAGTGGTATCGGCGCCACAGTCGGTCCGTTCGAGAGCACAAATGCCGGATTGATGTTATCGAGCGTGCGTTGCGAGACGGTCTGAACGAATGGAAACTGTGGCGTTGTAAACGGCGTTGTGATTCCCGCCATCTCAATCCAGATCACTCCGTAGCCGGCGCGCATCACCGTCTGCTCATTCAAGCGATACGCAATACCCAGTCGTGGACCAAAGTTCTGCTTGTGCAAACGTCGCGCTGATTCGCTGAAACCGTTCTGGCCAAGGTAATCGAGCTGCTGAGTTTGCAGATTGAAGACTGCGCCCTGGTTGTCGGCTTCGGTGGAAGGAAAGTTGAGCGTGTAACGCAGGCCCGCATTAATCGTCAGTCGCGGCGAAACCTTAAAGTCGTCCTGCACAAAATACTCCTGCACGTGAGCGCGCGGACGCAGGACGTTTTGCTGAATGTCGATGGAAAAGTTTTGCACCTGGCCGAGGAGAAAACTCGCGAGCGCGTTTCCGGTGAAGCTCGAGAGCGCCGAGCCGACGACCGGAATCGCCTGCGAGTTTGTGAATAGCGTGTTGAAGCTGAAATTGCCCGTAGGTGAGGGTGGTTGAATGACGTCGAGACGTTCCCAGCGAAAGTCCAGCCCAAACTTGATCGAGTGCCGGCCGTGTTGAGTTGAGATGGCGTCGAAGACCTGCGTCACGTCAGTGCCAAAGTCTGATGCTGTGTTGGCGGTTGGGCCAAGTTGCTGCAGACCCGCAATCGCGAAAGTGGGCAACGTGTTTTCGAAAGCGCCGTTCGTGGGTATGCCGGGAATTTGCAGGCTCTCAGAAGGTGTTGCATCGAGCTGCGTCGCGTCTCGCACGACTTTTCTTTTCGTGTAACCGAAGCGCAGCTCGTTCAGAAAGCGAGGATTGAAAACGTGAATGTGGTTGAGGACGAACGATTGTGCTTTCGTATCAGTCGGACCGGTCACGCCGCTCGTTATGTTACCGCTGCCGTCCGGCAACGGTGTCACCGGTTCGGTGGCGTCTTTTGCGTATGAGTAGCGGCCGAAGAGCTGGTCGCGCGATGAGAAGCGGTGATCGAGACGAAAGTCAAACTGGTCCTGATCGGTCGGCTCGTTGCCAATCACAGTAAAGTTGTTCGCGGCGCCGCTCGACGTCGGCAGTGGGTAGCGTTGTAGTAACAGTGCCGACGCCGGATCGAAAGTATTTGTCGGGATGATGTTGCCGGCGTAAGCACGATGATCCGAGGGACGGAAGATCTGACCAACGCGCGCTTGAATCGTGTTGCCGTTTGTGTCTGTAACGTTAACGGGATTCCCAGTGACAGTCGTGCTGATCGAACCGTTCGGTTGTAAGAACAACGGCGCACCCAGACTGCTCGCGAAGTTACCTTGCCGTTGAGCGAGGGTCGGCACTGTAGAAATACGCACGCGCGCGATCAACTGTCGCGTGCCCTGGTAGTCTCCAAAGAAGAACGTCTTGTCCTTAATAATAGGACCGCCGAGCACGAAGCCGAATTGATTGCGCCGGAACACAGGCTTGTTTGGATTTGCAGCGGTTGCGGGCGCAAACAGATTGCGCGCGTTCAAGGCTTCGTTCCTCACGAACTCAAAAGCAGACCCGTGAAAACTGTTGGTTCCCGATTTCATCGTCAGGTTGACCACGCCGCCGTTGAAACGCCCAAACTCCGCGGGCGGACTATTGACCTCGACTTTGAACTCCTGCACCGACTCGATCACCGGAAAGAAAGCTACCTGTCCGGGCTCGGGTTGAAGCACTGAGATACCGTCGAACAAGTATTCATTAGTGCGCGGGCGCCCACCGTTAATGCGAGGGAACGATGGGCCCGCGGACGTCGGCGGAGGCTGTGCGACTCCTGCCGACAAACTGACGAGCGAAAGAAAGTTGCGTCCGTTGAGCGGCAGATCGACGATCTTGCGGTTGTTCACAACCTGGCCCAGGCTGCCGCTTTCTGTTCGCAACGGTGAGGCATCTTCGCTGATGGTAACGCTCTCCGTTAGTTGTCCAGGATCGAGCGTGATGTCCAACCGAACTCTCTCCCCGGTGACGAGTTGGACGCCGGATCGCACGTGAGTCTTGAAGCCTACAACCTCCACAGTGACGGTGTAATTGCCGGGCTTTAAATTAGTGATGGTGAAAGTGCCCGCATCGCCGATCGTCGAGGTGATGGATTGCTTGGTGGAGTCGTCGGTAATGCGAATGTTGCCTTGTGGTATGAGCGCGCCGCTTTGATCGTGAACGACTCCGGTGATCTCCGATCGTCCGGCTTGTGCGCGCGTTGTCGGGGCTTCTGTTAATAGAGCAAATAACAGCAAGATAGTGAGACATCTCACGAGATGAGGCATCACGTTGCTCCTGAATTGATTTGCTTATTACTTCGAATGCGAACTCAGTCTTTAATTACCATCACTTCGGTGGCTTTGATCAGGGCGTAAACTGAGCTGCCTTTTTTCAAGCCGAGTGCTTTGGTTGCATCACTGGTAATGATGGACGTAATCGATTGACCACCGACGTCAATCGTTACCTGAACCAACAAACCCTCGTAGCGAACTTCGGTGACGACGCCATGCAGCTTGTTGCGACCGCTGATGGCTTCGATCCCGATCGGTTTTTCACGCGGCGCTTTGGCGCGCGCCGCTCCCGAGATGCGCTCGATCTCGCTACGAGCCACACGATGATGACCGCCGGCAGTCTTGACTGATTGAACTTTGCCTTTGTAGATCCACTGCTTCAGCGTCGGATAACTAACCCCCGCAATCCGCGCCGCATCAGCCGGCTTCAACAACTCTTCCATGAGGGCTTTCTA
The DNA here is from genome assembly GCA_035275005.1 of Pyrinomonadaceae bacterium. GTDB lineage: Bacteria > Acidobacteriota > Blastocatellia > Pyrinomonadales > Pyrinomonadaceae > PSRF01. The sequence continues at coordinate 10,460 of DATENQ010000297.1, forward strand.
TACATTTGTAGACGACTTTAGTCAACAGATATATTCGGAAGTATACGGTTTGATACGAATTTAACCACGGACCGGGTCCAAGTGCCTTGGTGGTTAGTAATCGTTTTATTTTGCGGGTGGGCGTTTGTGAACGATGGTGCCGACGTGCTCACCGTCGAGTGCGGCGGCAATTCGATCCGGGTGACGTCCGTTAACAATCTGAAACGACTTCAGCAGTCTCGCGTTGTCGAGCAAGTCCAGCACGATTCGATCAAATGGCAGTGTCTCCAGGTTGCGCTGTCTCAGCTCAGCCGTGTCAATCTCGCGGATGAAATTGGCGTCGGTGTGACTATTCGGATCGCGGTCGTAAAGGCCATCGACGTCTTTTACTAAAGTGAGAGTTTTGCACCCAAAGCATTCGGCCAGCAGGAATGTCCCCGCATCGGTGCGGTGAGGCGGTATGCGTCCAATTGCCGGCGGGTGTTCCCAGATCGAATAAGGCGGATCACCGTTGCAGATCACGCCGGGAGCGCTGGTGATGAATAGCGGCAGAAGGTGGCCCAGGATTTCAGGCGGTATCGCAACCACGCCGTAGGGCGACAGCAACGAACCGAGAATATGCGCGTTACCCAGTGAATCAGCGAGGGCTAGTTGAGCCAGAACACCGGTCGGAAGACCGAGGTCGATTCCAATCGAAAAAACATGTCTGCTCCTGACGCCTCCACCGGTTCCAATGATCAGCTTCTTCGTTTTCAGACATTGGGCCAGCGCTTCCACTACGGGATACACAACCGCTCGTCCGGCATCCATGACTGATCGACCGCCGATCTTGATCACGTGCGCTTCGGGAAGCATTCTGTAGACCGGGGTCTCGGTAGATTTCTGCACATCCTTGTCCAGCAGGCTCTCACGCATGAGCATCGATTGAACATGGTGGCGTCCGTCATTCGTTTTCGGTGAGTCGGTCAATTGCGTGTTCTCCGTTTGCATAAGATGTCGAACTTGGGCGGCCACGGAGGACCTACAAAAAATTCCCGTCGCGTTTTTGTAGGGATGGCCCTCCGTGGCCACCCGTCGTCGCTTCAATCAGCGGTAATGATTGTGCCGACGTGCTCTCCATTGAGCGCTCGCGTCAGATTACCGCGCTCGAGTCCGTTGATGACTTGAATCGAGCGTTGGTGAGTTGCGTTTTGCATGAGTTCGAGGACGCTGCGCTCTACGACCACGTCCTGCAGATCAAGTTGTTCAAGTTCGGCGAGGGTAACCTTCGGGATGAACTTCGCATTGCGATCCTTCTTCGGATCCGCAGTGAACAAACCTTTTTCGTCCTTCACGAAGATCATTGACCTCGCTCCGAGGACTTCGCTGACCAGATAACAACCGGTGTCAGTTCGATTCGGAGGAATGCGGCCCACCGACGGATTCGCGTGCCAATAAACGTAAGGAGGCATGCCGAAGAAAATCACCGCGCCACGTTCAGCGAGGTAATGAGGAAGCTGAGCAAACTGCGCGGGCTCAATGAATGGAATTCCATGCTTTGCCAACAGGTAGTTGAGCATTCGCGCGTTCTGCATGCTTACGAAAGTTCCGAGCACACTCAGCACACCGGTGGGAAGTCCAAGGTCAAGCGCAACGCTGTAGGCGTGTCTGGCTCTTGTACCCGCACCCGTGCCGATGATCATCTTGTGCGAGCCAAGATTCTCGACAATCTCTTCAATCAACGGAAAGAGCGCCACTCGGCCTCGGTCGATGATGCTCTGGCCGCCAATTTTGATCACGTTGGCCTCAGGCAGGATCTGGACCGCCGGCGGTTCGCCGGTCCGCGTCATCAAACGTTCGTCGTCGAGGGAAGAACCCAGCAACGATCTGCCGAGTTCGGTAAGAAGGTTGTTTTGCATTTAGTTGTTTGTGAAATTAGGCTCCGTGATTGGACGGCACACGGAGAGATTTAAGTACGTAAGTTTCCTCGGATTCAAACTCCTGATCCAGTCCACCAAACTCTTCTTCCGCCCAACCTTCCAACTCGCGCAATATCTCTGCTCGAATTGGAGCCGGAACCGGAACGCCTCCCAAACCATCAAGACTATGCCAGGAATCGAGCGACTGCCGCGGACTTGCCGAGGTTCGCCATTGCGCAACAGCCACGGGTTCAAGTTCTACCGCACCACGGTCACAACACAATTCGAACAGCTTACGGTTATGTCGTTCACCACGACGTCCGACGAATCCATGCCCGCGCAATCGTTCATTCATCTCTTTGGCCATGCGGGCCCTGACGCTTTCAGGCGCTCGCTCTACACGTCCGAGAACCAGCGTGGCCTCGGTCGATGACGCCAGACGGAATACTTCGTGAGCCACATGCTCCTGCCGCAACAAGTGCACCGCGCGCGAACTGAAGATCACGCGGGCCACTCCGTCAGCAAGCGGCCAGCTTGCATTGGCATCGGCCTGGATGAGGTCCAGGCGGCGACTGCACTCTTTCAACATCCCAGCGGACAAGTCAAACCCGGTGTAGCGCAGCGGCGCCTCGAACCACTGACCAATCTGCCCGGTGCCGCACCCGATCTCGACGATCAGATCGCCTGATTCGGCCTCACCGATCTCAATCGCCTTCTTTGCGATGGCACGACATACAGTCTCTGGCAGGCCGGCCCGCCGTTCAAACAAACCGGCTTGGCCGTCGAACAACTCCGGACTCGCAAGCATAAGATTTTTTTCCAAGTGAGAACCGACGCGACAGAATATAGCATGTTGGATAGGTGGGCAACGATGCTAGGATGGAAGTAATGGCGATTTTGGAAACTGAAGCACTCACCCGCAAGTTTGGTGAACTGACTGCGGTAGATGCGATGACAATCTCGCTGGCGCCGGGAGAGGTGTTCGGATTGTTGGGTCCAAACGGCGCCGGGAAAACTACCGCGATCAAGATGCTCACTACACTCTTGCCGTCAACATCAGGTACGGCGCACATCGCCGGCTTTGAGATCGGTCGCCGTGCCGACAGCGTGCGACGCGTAATCGGTTATGTGCCGCAGATGATCTCAATCGATCCCTCGCTGACTGGTTATGAGAATCTGTCCATCTTTGCAAAGTTATACGAGATACCGCGTGCTGAGCGGGAGTCGCGCATCAGCGATGCGTTGAGTCTGGTTGGGTTGACCGATGCGGCCGGTAAGCTTGCGCGCCACTACTCCGGCGGAATGATTCGACGGCTCGAGATAGCCCAGTCGACGTTGCACCGGCCTGTCTTGCTGTTCCTCGACGAACCGACTGTGGGGTTGGATCCCATCGGACGCCAGGCGGTCTGGGATCATATCGAGAGTCTGCGTGTAAATTTCGGTACCACGATATTTCTGACGACGCACTACATGGAAGAGGCTGAAAAACTGTGCAATCGCGTCGCGATCATGCATCGAGGCAAGATAGTCAAAGATGATTCTCCGGCCGGTCTAAAAGCATCCATTGGTAATGATCAAGCGACGTTGGGTGATGTCTTTGTCCACTATGCAGGGGATACGCTGGAATCGGGAGGAAGCTATCGTGAGACTTCAAGAGGAAGACGCACGGCTAAAAGGCTTGGCTGACTCGTCGATCTTAATTCCCACCAACCCGTTCACTAAAGTCACCGCGTTTTTCACTAAGACACTTGCGATCACCGAGTTTGAGATTCGCAAGCTGCTCCATGATCCAAGCGAGCTTATCACTCGCGCTATCCAACCACTGCTGTGGCTTCTATTGTTTGGCGCAGTGTTCACCAGAGCGCGCGCGATCCCGACAGGCGGGATTCCCTATCTCGACTTTCTCGCTCCCGGCATCCTTGGACAAAGCGCACTGTTCGTCTCTATTTTCCTGGGCGTAGCGATCCTCTGGGAGCGTGATCTCGGAATCACTAATAAATTCCTGGTTAGTCCAACGCCGCGAGCAGCGCTGGTACTGGGCAAGGCATTATCGGCAGCGGTGCGTTCGCTTCCACAAGCGGTGATTATTTACGTCCTGGCATGGCTGATGGGAGTAAAGGTGAACTGGAATCCGTTGGCGCTCGCGGGCGTGATTTCCGTGATCGTGCTCGGCGCTGCGTTGTTCTCGACTTTTTCTCTGATCATCGCGTGCCTGGTGAAGACGCGCGAACGCTTCATGGGAATCGGGCAGTTATTGACTATGCCGTTGTTCTTTGCGAGTAACGCGATTTATCCACTCTCGTTGATGCCCGACTGGCTGCGAGTGGTCTCACGCATCAACCCGCTGAGTTACCAGGTAGACGCGCTGCGCGCGTTGATGATTCAGGGCGGAGTCAGCAATTTTGGTCTGACGGTTGATTTTGCTGTGTTGTTGGTTTCGACGGTGGTGTTGGTAATGATCGGCGCACGGCTGTATCAACGCGTCGTGATTTGAGCCACAGATTTTCACGGATTTCATACACGGATTCATTTAAATCTGTGTATGCAATCTGTGAAACTCTGTGGCTTAAAAAGGTTGACTGAAAAACTTCGGGCGTCTCCGTGGAGACGCCCGATTAAACTGCACCAGTACCTACAACCGTTTACTCGTGCGACATAGGGGTAATGGCGGGATTGACCCTGACCAGTTGCATCATGCCACGATCTTCGTGGCCCAGGATGTGGCAGTGGAAAACGTATGTCCCGGTAAAATCTACGAACCGAGTCCACATCTGCACCCAGCCCTGCACAGGAATCGCGAAATTATCCCACCAAACCCAGGGGCTCCTCATTGGCACGCCCGTCGACTGAAAAGAAAGGGGCATGTTAGCCGGGTCAAACCACCTGACAATCTGAAATGGATTGACGTGGATGTGGAAAGGATGCGCAGGTCCTCCCGTGGGAGTGTCATTAAACAAGTTCCACGCTTCAGTTGTGCCGAGTGTCATGTTTTGGTCTATGTGACCGCTGAACTGTTTGCCATTGATCGTGTGTGTCGGAGGCGCATTGGGCCACAGCGCCGGCGGCGTAGCTGAAGGACTCGGAGTCGGGTTCCGTCCACCGGTTGTTCCTTGTGGCGTTGGTGTGGGGGAAGGGCCTGGTAACTGTGTCTTCGTTGTATTGAAACGGATGTTCCTTGTGTTCATGCCCACCGGTGGAACGATGTCCCACAGGAATTTTGGCATCTCTGGAAATTCATCCGGGGTCGGGAACGGCACGGCAGTCACTGCTGTACCTCCTACTTTTACCGTGAACAGCAGCACACCTCCAAACGTTACCGGATAGTTGCCGGGCGTGCTCGGTGCTTGCACGAGTAAATCAATCCGGTTGCCGGGCGCCAGGCTGCCGGTTGAAAACCATGGGCCGGTACCGTTGACCTGAAAAGCCTGTGGCGGATTTGGAAATGTGTTGAATTGTGACTTTGGATCTGTCTCTGGATTATAGTTCTGGGGGTCGAGCTGGACGCCGTCCTGAGCAGTTTGCACCCACCTGATATTGGTCCCACTCGGTTTATCAAGCGGCACTGCTTGCTGGTGACAGGCATTAATAATCCGCCAGAACTGCGTTTCGTTCGGCTTCATCTCCAGGACAGGCTGGTATTGCCCATTCACCCAAACGAAATCCTTTGTTCCCTGGGCACGAAGCAGACCAACCGACACTGAGATTTGCTGCAACAACAACACCTTTTCGTTGGCCTTTATATTTACCCCTTTGCTTTGATAGTAGGTCTGCAGCCCCGCATCGTAATCACCTTCAATGATCAGCGCGCCGGCCATGCCGTTAGCCAGATTTATGGCCGTTGAGCCATGCTTGTGAGCGTGGTACCAGTGCGTTCCAGGCGCCTGGCCCATGCTGGTTGACTGACCATTCCATTTCGGCAACGTAAAGCAGTAAGGGTAAGCGCCGATGTAATACTGCGGCAGCTCGTTAGCTGTGATTAGTTGCGTGTTTTGCCACCATAGTTGATTGTGGAGCGGCAGCACCGGCCCTCCTCCTGGTGCCGGCGGACTTTGGCCCCTCCAGGTAGCTGTGTTGTCATATTTTACTAACTCGTCCTTCTGGAAGTTTTGCCAATCTGTTGGCCACTGACTCCACTGCAGGGGCCACGGAGACTGCGTTGCGCACTGAGCGAATATCTCCTTGAACATCGCGGCCACAGTCTGCTCGGTAATTATCGGAGTACTGCTGGACCCCGTTCCTTTCCGGGGGGAGGGCCGAAGATTTATCAGGATGTTGTCGGCGATTCCGCTGGGACTGATGTGAGTACCATGAAAATGCAAATTGGTCGAACTCGAACCATGGAAGCAGTTTGGCAGGGTTTCCCAGGTTGGCTTACCTGGATAAGTGGTACCGGAATCGACTTCAGCGCAGGCGGTATCGGTGGTGCCTTTTTCAGCTACATCCAGCTGGTTGCCAGGGAAGTTCGAAGTGTTTACGTTGTTCACGAGAGTGATTTGTACGGTGTCTCCCACGCTCGCCCGAAGCGTTGGTCCGGGACTCGGGAAACCCTTAGTCTTAGGCCAGACGTTACTCGGGTTATTCATGTCGTAGCCGGAGATATAACGCATCTGTCCACACTCGATCGTCGCCTTCGGCGGCTTGGACCCGGCAATGTTTCCATAGTAGGTCCTCTTTTCATCGAGAATTTTTAATACGCCCTGTAGGGTTTTGGGGCCGGTACTAGGACCCGCACTCTTGATCTCCATTATTGTTTGAAGCGTCTGGCCCTGGGGCGGGGCGGGGTCAGTACAAGCCTGCGGCAATGACGTCAACGCATCTGTGGCATAGGATGGCAACAACGAACCAATGACCACTCCCGACGCCACCGCCATGCTCCGTTGGAGGAAATCCCGCCGAGTAAATCCCGACTCCTCCGTTATGCTGGGTGACTCGTTTTGATCTGTTTCCTCCACCTGATCCGTGGAGATCATCTTGTCTACCATGGGAATCCTCCTCACTTAAGGTAATAGCAGTAGCTTCCCGCAGCTTCTGCTGGGGGCTTTACGATGAAGTCGCCGGTTGAGTCTTCGGAGCAAAAACTATTTCTTCGTGGTGGAACCGAACGGGCTTTTCCTGGTCTTTGCAGCGTACGCGCTTTTCTTAGTCTTTGCAGCGAACGGGCCCTTCTTAGTCTTTCCACCGAACCCGCCTTTTTTCGTCTTTTTACCGAACGAAACTGCTTTCGGGGTTTTTACAGTTATTTGTCCGGTCTCGCCGTCATGAAGGATGCAGACGTAGTTGACGGTTCCGGTAGTGACAAAGCTTTTCTCACTTGATTGGTCGTTGGGTGGAATCTGATAAGAAATGAACCCCGTCGGATTTGATTTGCTCGGCGCCGGCCAATGAGGGATCTTGTCACCATTGAACCAGAAGACGGTGTCGTTCGAAACCACTACCTGCGGGTTGGGGCTAAATTTCGCAGGTGGGCCGGGATTTATCGTGATTTTGAATATGGACATCGAAGGTCTCCTAAATGTCTTGTAAGGGTTACTGATATGAGAAAACGAAAGGCCTGACCTAGAGCGAGCGAGAGTCTACCACAGGCCGGAAGAATTGCTGCAACTAAAATACAAAACTTGCCACAAAAAAAGAACTTTCTTATCTATCCGCGACACGCCACATCGCTGGATCTTTAAGGCGGTATCTCTCATCGGGCCGCGAAGCCGCAGCGATGCGCGTTTAATCTTCCAATATCGAGTCTGCGACGGCAGTCAGTGGTGAAGCGACGAAGTCGCTGAGCTTGCGTTGAGATGCGTCCCCAAGGCCAACGCGCAGGAAGTTAGTTAAAAAGGGATCGATGGGTCTTCGCCCGGCGTAAGGAGTGAGGTTGAGGTCGACGATGTAATGGTTGTCGTTAGCGTCGTGCACGATGTCGAGGCAGCCAAACTCCACCGCCGACTGCTCGAGAAATGTGACGATGTCTCGTTTTAACGCCGCGCTGAGCTCCAATTCATCCTTCCCCGCTTTAAGGTGTTCGAGGTCTGACACGTAGTTCGTGTCACGCGGATCGTTCGACAGTTTCTTAATAATGCGCGGAGCAAAAGCTTTGACGATGACGACTCGTTCACCCGCGAAGTAAACGCGGTAGAACGAGTTCTCGGCGTTGTCGATATACTTCTCAATCATGATAGCCGGATCGTTCCAGACCTCCGCCGGAAGCATTTCCCGCAACACAGTCTTATAGTAATAAGCTCCTTTGATGTCCGGTGAAATCAGACGCTCAAAGCCGGCGGCGGCAATGCTCTCCGGCGGCAACCACCTTTCCAGATCACCGCCATAGTTCAGGTCAGTCTTAACAATCAAAACTTCGTGAGATGGACCAGCCGGCGTTACCTTCACCGAATTGAGGCCAATCGTTTCCAGGTGCGTTTGAAGCGTCGACTTGCGAATATCCTGCACGAACCCATTGACAACAAAAACACCGCGCTCAACGAACCTATTCGTCAGCTCGCGGATCCGCAACGGCAATCGACTGCGAAGCGACAGGTTGATCTGAAAACAGACCGTCGCGAATGAATTGCAAATGCGATCGAACTCCTCGGACGGCAATTCGCGGAACGGATCAACCTCGATCCGTTCCGCGTCATCACCAAGAACGTGTTGAAGCAAAAAACCTTCCCACGCTTGCCATTCGAGAACTGCGACTTTGTCACCCTTCATCAGATCGCACTGTGTAACTCAATCATCTGGCTCGCGCCCTTGTCACCATCGGTACACATCCGGCAGATAAAGACACCTGGTCCAACAGGATTGCCCTGATCGTCTTTCCCGTCCCAGATGATCGTTTGTTTTCCTCGGAGCTGCATCTTCTCGCTGACCAGCGTCCGGACGTGGAAGGCGAACTTGTTCCAAAGTCCAACAAAAACGTTCTCGGCATCTTCCGGCAACGTGTAGTTGATCTGAACCGTGCCGTCATCGTTCTGCACCTGCGACAACTGGAAGCCGTGATCCTGCGCGACGGCTACCCTCGCTTGCATCAAGAATGGGTCATCTTTCTGTGTAGAGTTGGCCGGCTCGACACGTCTCATAGCCGCGGCCAATCCCATGGTGCGCGCCGCAAAGGCTCCCTTCTTGCCGCCGCCGATACTCAACTTGAATACCTGCTGGCCTGAACAGTATCCAGTGGACACGTTCCCAAAGATATCCTTCACAAATCGATAGCGATTGATGCGGTAGCGCGGATCAGTCTGGACGTTAGGGTCGGTTGAATGATTTTGGGGGATCCAGGTATTGCCTCCGTCTTCGGTGAAACTGTTCAAGAGACCGCTGAAATCCTCTCCCCAGCCTCCGACCCAGCCCTGAAGCTCGTTGATGAAACCGATTCCCTCCAGGTCGTTGTTGATGGTGGGAGACGAAGGATCCTGATCCCTGGCAACGTGCTTCTTCACCCATGAGTCGCCGCCGTCCGTCGTTACCAGGATCGATGCATTACGGAAATTCTCCAGCGCGACAAAGCCCTGGGTCGCGTTTAGGAACTGAATCTTCCAGCCCCACTCGCCACACTGAAAGTCTTTAATGTTGGCGACCGTGTTGGTCCATGTCTTTCCGCCGTCCCGTGTGCGAAGTACGACAGGCTTAACCTTGCCATAACGGCTTAGACGCGGCGGTGGATAAGCCTGGTGATCAACCGTGCAATTTGGATCAATCAGTCCGCCGACCACGAATCCGTTGTCCTCGTCAAAAAAGTAAATGTCGATCAGATTCGAAGCGTGCTGCCTCATGTCGATCAGTTCCCAGTTCGCGCCGTT
>DATENQ010000298.1:0-11883 GCA_035275005.1 Pyrinomonadaceae bacterium
GGCGTCGTGGTCCGTGTGACGAAACGCGTAACGATATGAGCGGGCGTTGGTGCTCGTTGGTCGATACGCTTTCTGATCGTGGCAAACGCCGCACGACGCGATCTCGCGTCCCGCGTTCGATTTACTCGAAGGCGTGTGGCAAGTGTAGCAATTATTGTGAGCGGCGATGTTTGCCGGAATCGACAATCCCGCGCCGCGATTGAGTAGCGTATTGTGACAACTCGCACAGCCGCGCTGCGGGCGCGCCGCTCCGGTGTTGTGCTGAGCGTGATCGAATTTGACGTTGAAAGGTTCGTTGAAGCTCGCAGGGAAATTCTTCAGAGGCGGATTGTTACTGCTGACGTCGGTATGGCAGATCACGCACATCGGCACCTGCGGCGTCGTGAACTGTCCGCGATGACAGTCAGTACACGCTTTGTGACCGGGAAAGCGTGGCGTCGCTGAGTTGTCGGTGCGCTCGTGACAGGAGTTGCAGGCAAGGGAACTGTGACGCTGGCTGTTGTGAAGAAACTTCGAGTAATCGGCCTGCGGCCCCTGCGCTGACGCGGCTCCAAAAACTAACAGCATGATTACAACAAGCCTCGTCATTTGATGTCCTTGCGTTTGAGCGGCGGGCGCTCGGCGATCAGGTAATGACTCGCGGGCGGATCGAGGTTGCCGACGTTCGGAGCGTGACAGTAAACACACGTGAAGTTGCGATTCTTATCGAGCGCAAATAACTCCTTATTCAGATCTTCTCGCTTTCCTGGTTGGTTGTGACACTCCGTGCACCCCGTAATCGGCACATCAGGTTTCAGCCCACGCAGCGATGCGGCTTTGGTGATGTTGATGTGACACGTCGTGCATTCAGCTACGTGCTGTTTCTTCTCGCCGCCGCCCTCGTGAACGAACTTGATTGAGATCCGTGAAGGATCGCCGGCGCGCGTATAAGGCGTCGCAAGCTTATGACAGCCGTTACAGTTGTCCGCGACAGGCTGCTGCGATTTCCAGTGGCAGTTGAAGCACGACGAATGATCGGTCGGCACTGCCTTGAACGTCGCGGTACGCTGTCCGTGACAGACAGTACAGTTGTCGTAGTTCTGCGGCGCATGCGAGAACCGCAGCATCGCGATCACGTCCTGGTGTTTGTCGTGCGGAAACTCGATCGAGAATTGCAGCTTCGACGCCGGATTCCTGAAGGCAAGCCGCGCCTCATCACGCGGCGAGGTCTTCGAATGACACACCGAACAGATTGGCGGCCGAGCACCGCGGAAGAACTGCGGTCGATGACAGCTTACGCACGCATCGTGACTCGGATAATCCTTGATATCCGGAAACGTTATCTTGTGACACGTACTACATGCGGCTTTATGTTTCGGCGTCGCGTGGGAAAACTTCGAATAGTCGATTTGAGCCGCAGATAAACGCGGATAGACGCAGATCAAGCACAGAACAAGTAATGTTTTAATCTGCGTCATTTGCGTTAATCCGCGGCACAAGCTGGTATCGGTTTCTCGATCCCAACGCACTTCACGTTTTTCTCTTTCCGGTTGGAAACGAGATATGGCTTCTCAGTCGCCAGGTCTCCGGGTTTGACCTGCACCTCGCAATTCCAGGTCACGAGGTTCTGCCCGAGTTCGGTTGGTATCAGGTTGGATAAGACGTAGGTTCCCGGTCCGAGATCGGTAAAGTAAGCCGTGCCGTTGCGATCCGTCATCACGGATAAAGCTGACGGTGCTTGTTTCACTAATGATTGAAGGACTCGTTGTCGATCGCGATAGAAACCGTCGCGCATGTCAGCAGAGACGTTGGTTGTTAACCACTTCAATGCGGTTTCTTCATTGCCATATTCCTTTTGGCTCGCAACAAACGCGCTCGCGAATTCAGGCACAGCCTTTGGTCCAGTAACAAAATCTTTCTCGACGCCGCGACAATAGACCGATTCGCAATCGCCGGACTTTAGCCAGTCAATAAGCGCCGGGCTGGCTCCGAGCTTTTGATAGTAACAATCGCGGCTGGTAAGAGTTTGGTGTTCGATCGATTCGATGAGCGCGCGGTTTTGTTCGAGAGTTCCCGGAATAAGAAAGAAGCGCTTGCGTGGCAGACCTCGCAATGGCGCGGCATCGTCAGCCTTCACTCGCACACGCAGCCGCAGCACGCCCGTTTGTTTCGCGGGCTCCTGGGCCATTGCGACCACCACCATCAATAGCAGCGCAAAAATTATGAGTTTCATAGGTTGGGACTGCGCGGAAACTTCAGAAAGGGCAAACGCACGCCGCGCACAAAGATCTGATCCGAACGAATCGCGGGCGCTGGTGAAAAACCATTCGCGCCCGCAGCGGCAATCAAATCGTCCTGGTCAACGCCATCGCCGCTGATCCCAATGGCGCCCACCAAAACACCATTCTTGTACAGGGGCACACTGCCGGGAAAGATCTGAATTCCGTTTCGCAGCGAGGGAATCGAACATCCCCCTTGTAATGGGATACGCAGAGAGGCCAGCAAACTACCTCGAATCAAGTCAAGTTGTAATCCGACGTTGAATGGGCTCCAGTCAGCAAGCGCTGTGCTGAATGGACCAGCCGCGGTGTCGTTTATTCCGTCGGGGAAAAACGGGCGATGAAGAAAACCGATCGCGCGACTACTGAAAGCGAAGCTACCGTCGAATCGTAGCCCGTCAGCCTGCGCGCGATCGACGTACGCTCCAAAACCGGCGGCGCGCAAAGCAGTAGCTGCATTTGCACTGGAAAAGAACGCCGCCGTTCTGGCCTTTTGGACCGCGACGTCGAAACCAAACAGGGGTGCATCCTGTTGCCGGAAAACTCCGAGCACCACACCCGCAGCATCAACGACTGTGATCGTAACACGGGCGTTACTGCCGAGCGGTTGCCTGATCGCTGCGCGCGTGATGCTTGCCTGTTGCGCCGCATGCGTGATTATCGTTTCGACGTCGCTCGCGGTTAGTCCGGTACCGCCAATGAACGGAAAGAAACGTGGACTAACTTCACCAGCAATGCCACCGACGACCTGAGGAACAAACTCAGAAGGAAAAGGCCCGTGGATGGTCGCGCCAGCGATGCTTGCCGTCGTCGACGTCGCTGGTGGATTGGTCACGTTTGTGAAAGGAAGTCTGATGCCATCGATGAGTATGTTGTCGGCGCGAATCAGCGCCGGGGCTTCAAAACCGCGGATGGCCGCAGCCGCGATCAATTCTTCGAAAGGCTGATCGTCGTCTGTCGGATCCCGATCCACCGTGTACAGGCCATCGCCTTCAATGCCGATCCCACCTGCCGGCAGACCGTTTTTATAGATCGGCAATCCGCCCGGATCGCCCGAAAGACCGATACGCGCCGGTTTGATATCACTACAATTCAGAGAAGAGAACTGGACGCCATAGAGGGGCCCGCCGGGACGGAAGCTGATGCCAGGCGGAAAATGCTCCTGGATTATGAAACCCGCGGTGCGCGTGGAGAAAGCGTTGCCGGTCGTACTGAAGAACGCTGCAGTTGTTGCTTTGGCTTGTGCAGCGTCGAGCGCTGATACCACCGTCCCTTCCAGACCCTGACCCGCGGTACCGACGCTGCGAACTGTCGACGTAACAGGAAAGCCGGGCATGAAAAAGAATCCGAGAGGGCGTCCTTCGCGATCCGTGACGACGATCGTGACCGCTTTACCGAGAGAGGTTGCCGCGGAAGCCGCCTGCTGAAGGATTGTTTGCACGTCGCTTGAAGTTAAATTGGTGGCTGTGACTAGTAATGAGGGGTCGGGAAGGCCGGGTGTTGGTGTTGCATTAGCATCGTCCGGCGGTCCACCGCCAACTTGTCCGATACCTACGCGCACTCGATTACTCGCGACGTTTCGATACTTGATCCGCACCAACACGTCGCCTGTTGCCGGCAGGTTTTCGGGAACACGGATCACCACGGATGAAATCCACGGATTGTTGGGGACAGGGCCGACATGCTCGACAACAAGTTGATAAAAAGTGTGGTTCGCGTCTTCAGCGTCAGCGGTAAGTGTTTCACCGGATGGCAGCGCAAGGTGCATCGCGAAGAGCATGATGCGCGTGGCTGAATCGGAACCAAACCTCGTCTGCGCAGTCGTAGTGAACGGTTCGCGGTTACGCGTGACGGAGTCGAAAGCGATCGCGCGAGTCGAGTCGACGTGACTGATGAGCACCGGAGATGTTTGTTGCGCGTTGGCCTTGACGGACGCAAGCAGAAACGCGAAGAAGATCATTCGTCGCAACATCGGCGCACAATGTATCACAGATTTTTTCTGCCGAATCCGGGAAATCTGTGGTAAAAACCGACGAACGTGATCGGGCGCCCCCTGCAAACAACGGCTTTCATCCTACTGGTTGCTGCGAGTTGCCTGGCACAGAGCCCTGGCCGCGTCCAGGGCGTGGTCCGATCCGCAGCGGGTGCGCCGGCCCCCAACGTTGTCGTCGTTATCACTAATCAAGTCACACGGAAAATCACGCGCGTCTCCACGAACGCGGATGGCAGTTACTCGGTGAGACTGTCCGCGGGGGCGTATCGTCTTGCGTTGGACCAACCGAATACGGCTGTTTTCGACAAAGACAAAAACTACGGCGACTTCGCGATTGTGCGCGGCGACACGTTGGAGAACATTGTCATCGAGCCGGGCAAAGACATCGTAATCGACATTGCCGTCGCGCCTCGCTCGACAGCCGCTCCGCCTCTGCCATTACGCCGCGAGACGCCTGATCGCTGGCGCCTTGTCTTTCCGGAATACGATCGCTACGGCGATCGCGGCGCGCGCGGCCGAGATATCCCGTTCAAGCGAGGCCGCTGGTGGGATCCGTACAACCAGAACGTCCTCAAAGGCGATTACCCGATCAAGGGCGACAAGCTGTTCATGATTCTAACGGCCGTCAGCTCAACGAATGTGGAACAGCGGCGCGCGCCGACGCCGTCAGGTGTCAGTAGTGTCGATCCTCAGAGCGCGGAGTTCTTTGGCCGCCCCGAAGAGTTTGCCGCTGCTGAGACTGTGCAGTTTAGTTTTGAGCTGTTTCATGGCGACACGACTTTCAAGCCGCGCGATTGGGCGATCAAATTTTCGCCGACGTTCAGCGTGCCGAACTATCTAAACGCCCGTGAGAATGGCGTCGTCAATATCGATGTGCGCCGCGGGACGAATCGCACCGATTGGCACGCCTCGCTCGAAGAAGCGTTTGGCGAAGTGAAGCTGGCGGACCTCAACGCCAACTACGATTTCGTTTCGGTGCGCGCCGGTATTCAGCCGTTTGTTTCCGACTTTCGCGGGTTTATTTTCTCCGACAATAATCTCGGCGCGCGCGTGTTTGGCGCTTTTGACAACAATCGCTACCAGTTCAACGCTGCGTACTTCTCGATGCTCGAGAAAGACACGAACAGCGGTCTGAATCGCTTCGACACGCGTCATCAGAACGTTTACATCGCCAACATCTTCCGCCAGGACTTCATTCGCAAGGGCTACACGATCCAGGGAAGTTTTCATTACAACGACGATCGACGCAGCGTTGAATTCGATCGCAACGGATTCCTGGTGCGGCCGGCGTTGATTGGTGACGTCAGGCCGCACGCGATCAAGGTTGGCTATCTGGGGGTTAGCGGTGACGGTCACCTCGGACGTCTCAATCTTTCACACTCTTACTACTTCGCGTTTGGTCACGATGAGCGCAACGTGATCGCCGCGCGCAAAGTGCAGGTGCGTTCGAACCTCGCGGCGCTCGAGGCTTCAGTCGATCGCGACTATCTGCGATTCAAGGGCTCGTTCCTCTGGGCGCAGGGCGACGGCAACCCGACTGACGGACGTGCTTCGGGTTTCGACGCGATCTTCGACGATCCGAATTTTGTTGGCGGGCAGTTTTCGTTTTGGGTTAGAAATGGAATTCGCCTGACGCAGACGGGCGTGGGGTTGGTCCAACCAAACAGCCTGCTGCCGAGTTTACGGAGCAGCAAGACCCAGGGCCAGGCGAACTTCGTGAACCCCGGGATCTTTATTTACAACGGCGGCGTCGATGTGGAGGTTACGCAGCGCATCAAGGCGGTAGTCAATGTGAACTATCTGCGGTTTCACCGGACTGAGCCGCTGGAGTTGCTGTTGTTTCAGAATCGCATTCGTCACGATATTGGTTTTGATTACAGCCTCGGCGTGGCGTACCGGCCGTTTTTGATCAATAACTTCACACTCACGTTTGGCGCGAATGCGTTGCAGACGGGACGCGGGTTTCGAGACATCTTCACTGATGCTTCGCGTAATTGTCCGCCGAGTGTTGGAGATTTTTGTCAGCCGAACGTGATTAGTCCGAAGAAGGCGCTTTATTCATTGTTTGGACAGATGAAGTTCGTCTTTTAGATGAGAAAACTTAACCACAAAGGCACGAAGACACTAATTTTTTCATTTTTGCTCTTTTGTGCCTTCGTGTCTTTGTGGTTGAGATTTGCTCAGGCGCAACAGCCGGTGAAGGTTGAGGGGTGTGTGAAGTGTCATGGGTTGATTGAGCCGATGCATAAGTATGGGACGACGGAGACGCTCGATAAGCTCAAGGACGGGAAGGATGCGGTGGGCTTGAGTTGTACGGCGTGTCACGGCGGGAATCCTGTAGCGAAGACGAAGGAAGAGGCGCACGTGAGGCCGATGTTTCCGCGTGAGTGGCGGCGCAATGGAAACTACAGCGGCGCAAATCCCGAACGGTCCAACACGCTGCTGGCGCGTGAGAGTTGGGAGTTTGTGCGTTTTGTTAACCCGGGTGATCTGCGTGTTGTTGGAAAAACGTGCGCGGGATCTGCGTGTCACGACATCGAGTCGAAGAATGTTTCGCGCAGCATGATGACGCACGGCGCTATGCTCTGGGGCGCCGCGCTCTACAACAACGGCAGCTTTCATTTGAAAGATCCGCGTTTCGGCGAAAGCTACAGCGAGTCGGGCGCGCCGCAAACACTGCTGCAGGAGAGCACCGAAGAGCAGCGACGATTGAAGGGGTTTCTGAGCCTGCTCGATCCGATTCCGCGTTGGGAAATCTCGCAACCCGGAAATGTGCTGCGCGTGTTCGAGCGCGGCGGCAAACGAAGACTCGAAGTCGGCTTGCCTGACAAAGAAGAAGATCCGGGCAAACCTGACAAGGGACTCAGCGCTCGTGGCTTTGGCACCGCTAACCGCACAGATCCGGTCTTTCTCGGATTACAGAAGACACGTCTGCTCGATCCGACGTTGAACTTTCTCGGCACGAACGATCATCCCGGCGACTATCGCTCCTCAGGTTGTTCCGCGTGTCACGTCGTCTACGCAAACGATCGCGATCCGTTACACTCGGCTTTCTACAACCAGGCAGGAAATCTCGGGCGCTCGCAAACCGCCGACGTCAGCATCACAAAAAACGAGTCGGGACATCCGATCAAGCACCAGTTCACGAGCCAGATTCCGACGTCGCAGTGCATGGTCTGTCACATGCATCCGGGCACGAACATGGTCGCCACCTATCTCGGCCTCACGTGGTGGGACAACGAGAGCGACGGCTCGAAGATGTACCCGGCGAAGCAACACACTCCGAGCCAGGATGAGGAGCAGGAGAAGCTCGATCGCAATCCTGAAGGCGCGAGCTTGCGCGGCTTGTGGTCCAACTTCGATTTCCTGAAAGACACCGGCACGCCCGCGTTCAACGCGCTGCTGCGTAATACGCAGTTCGCGGACTTTCACGGTCACGGCTGGCTGTTTCGCAAAGTCTTCAAACGCGATCGCAAGGGAAACCTGCTCGACGCCGAGGGCAATGTGGTCTCGCCTGACGATCCGGCGAAGTTCAGCAAGGCGGTGCATCTCAACGACATCCATTCCGAACGTGGGATGCACTGCGTCGATTGCCACTTCCGCCAGGACTCGCACGGCGATGGGAATCTCTACAATGAGCCGCGCGCAGCGATCGAGATCGCGTGCGAAGACTGTCACGGCACGATCCGGCAAAAGGCGTCGCTGTTTACTTCCGGTCCGGCCGCGGCTGCCGTAACAGGCACAGCCGCCGAGCGCCGCAAAACGCAGAACCAGCCGTTAGCGGGTCAGGATATGACGCGCATTCGCGTCCGTGATGCTGAAGGCGCGCGCATCCCGCTATTCCAGCGCGTCACGCGCGATCGCAAACGAAAAGATGAGAAGGGTTTGGACGTCGATCTGAAGGCCGGCGACATCATGCAGAACTCGATGGTCGTGCCCGGACGGTGGTGGCGTGTGCCACAGACGCTCGACACCGTGACGGTTGGATCGCGTGACTACAACGAACAGTCCCGCTATGCGAAGACCATCCGCAAAGACAACGTCACGTGGGGCGAGGTTCCGTCCGACAACAATCAACTCGCACATCGCGATAGCGACATGACGTGTGTCTCGTGTCATTCGTCGTGGGTGACGAGTTGTTTTGGTTGTCACTTGTCGATGCAGGCGAACCGCAAGATGCCGAACCGTCATAACGAAGGCGGCAACACGCGCAACTTCACGCAGTACAACTACCAGGTTTTGCGCGACGATATCTTCATGATCGGTCGCGATGGGACAGTCACCGGAAATCGCGTCGCGCCCGTACGCTCTTCGTCGGCGATCCTCGTGAGCTCGCAGAACCAGAATCGCGAATGGATCTATTCGCAACAGCAAACAACCTCGGCCGAGGGGTTTGCGGGACAGACCTTTAATACTCACGTGCCGCACACGGTGCGCTCGAAGGAAACTAAGACGTGTAGCGACTGTCACGTTTCCGAGAAGAACGATAACAATGCCTGGCTGGCGCAGTTGTTGTTGCAGGGGACTAATTTCGTCAACTTCATGGGGCGCTATGTTTACGTCGCCGCGGATGATGCGCTGGAAGTCGTCGTCGCCACGGAACGTGATGAGCCGCAGGCGGTGATTGGCAGCACGCTGCAAAAGATCGCGTACCCGGCGAATTACGAGAAGTTTGTGCGTGGCGGCAATGAGTTGAAGACGTTTTATGAGCACGCCGGCAATCCGCGCGTGTTGCAGGTGCAGTTGCGCGGTGAGTATGCATACGTGGCGGCGGGCGAGGGCGGGTTGCGCGTTTACGATGTCGCGCAGATCGATCAGAAAGGGTTCTCAGAGCGGATCGTGACGGCGCCCGTATCGCGCTTTGGTCAGAAGTTCTGGGTGAAGTCGAAGTATGCAGTCGCGGTTGCGGCGCCGACGACGCTCGCGGTCGATCCCGCGCGCACGAAGCTGCCGGTGAATGAAGAGCGAAACATTCATCCGCTGTACGGTTATCTCTACTTTGTCGACAAGTATGAGGGGTTGATCACAGTCAATGCGGCGACACTGCTCGATGGTGATCCGTTGAACAACTATTTGAAGCGTGCGGTCACGTTCAATCCCGGTGGTGCGCTCAACGATGCGAACAACATCACCATTGCAGGGAACTATGCGTACGTCACGACCGCGCAGGGACTCGCGATCGTGAGCATTAATGATCCATTAAATCCTCGACTGGTGAAGCAAATCAGTCTGAAACATCCGCGCGCGGTGGCGATTCAGTTTCGCTATGGATTTGTGGTTGATGAAGAGGGATTGAAAGTCATCGATGTTACACAGCCTGAGCAGGCGCGACTTGTTGGCGGCGCCTTTGTTTCGTTGACCGATGCGCACGACGTTTATGTGGCGCGAACTTATGCGTATGTCGCGAACGGCAAAGAGGGAATCGCCATCATCGACATCGAACGACCCGAGTCTCCGCGGCTCGATCAGATGTACAACGCGGAGGGCAAGCTGAACGATGTGCACCAGGTGAAGGTGGCGATGACGAATGCGAGCCTGTTTGCCTATGTCGCTGACGGCAGGAACGGGATGCGCATTTTGCAACTGACGTCACCGGAGACGATGCCTGAGTACGCCGGCTTCAGTCCGCGACCGCGACCCGTGCTGATCGCGACGTTCAAAACCAAGGGCGAAGCGTTAGCGATTTCGAAGCCGTTGGATCGCGATCGGGCGGTTGATGAGAGTGGGAATCAGGTGTCGGTGTTCGGGAGAAGGGGAGCGCGACCGTTCACGTACGACGAGATCCTAAGAATGTTGCGCACGAACGATGGTCAGGGTGACTGGTTCCGAGTGAATGATAAACCGCAAATGACGCAGATAAAATCCGGATTTTAATCCGCGTTCTCCGCGTTCACGAGATCGAATAACGACGCTTGTGCCGCCACTCTCCGGCGCGCCGCCTTCGCCAGTGTGCTGTCCTCTTCAAACACTTCGAGTTCGTAACGCTCGAGTCGCGCCAGCACCTCACGGGCGCTTGAGATAACCACCGGCGGAAGTCCTGCCAGGCGTGCCACTTCGATGCCGTACGACTTCGAAGCGCGCCCGCGCTCTAGTCTGTGTAGAAACACGACTTCACCTTCACGCTCCGTTGCAGTGATCTGATAATTCTGCGCGCCCGGTAGACGCTCAGCGAGCTCTGTTAGCTCGTGATAGTGCGTGGCGAAGAGCGTTTTGGCTGCATGGTCCGCGGAGTTGTGAAGATATTCAGCGACTGCCCACGCGATCGAGAGGCCATCGAACGTCGCGGTACCGCGTCCGATCTCGTCGAGCAGCACGAGCGAGCGCGGCGTGGCGCTGTGAAGGATCGCTGCTGTTTCAGTCATCTCGACCATGAATGTCGAACGACCGCGCGTGAGATCGTCTGATGCGCCTACCCTGGTCCAGATACGATCGAGCAACGGCAGGCGCGCGCGTTCCGCGGGGACGAAGCAACCGGTTTGCGCGAGGATGCAAATGATGGCCGCCTGGCGCAGCACGGTGCTTTTACCACCCATGTTTGGTCCGGTGATGATCAGGAGCCGGTCGGTTGAGTTGTTGAGATAGATGCTGTTAGGTACGAAAGGCTCGTCGATGAATGCTTCGATGACAGGGTGTCGTCCCTGGATGATCTCGAGCTCGTCACCGTCGTGCAGCACTGGTCTGGCGTAACGACGCCGGGCTGATGTTTCCGCAAACGAAGCGAGCACGTCGAGGGCGGCAAGGGCGCGCGCGGTCATTTGAATACGTTTTGTTTCCGCCGCGATCTGGCGGCAGACGTCCGTGAAGAGCTCTGTCTCTAATTGGATGATGCGCTCTTCAGCGCCGAGCACTTTCTTTTCCCAGTCGCGCAACTCGGGCGTCGTGAAGCGTTCGGCGTTGGCGAGTGTCTGGCGGCGCTCGTATTCCGCCGGCACGCGCGCCGCGTTTGCTTTGGAGACTTCGATGAAATATCCAAACACGCCATTGAAACGAATGCGCAGGTTGTTTATGCCGCTGCGACTGCGTTCAGTAGCTTCGAGAGTGGCGATGATCTGTTTGGCATTACGGCTGGTTGAGCGTAACTCGTCTAGTTCTGCTGAGTAGCCGGCGCGAATGGTGTCGCCATCGCTGAGTTTGACTGGCGGGTCGTCGTTGATCGCGCGGGCGATGAGATCGCGTATGTCCGGTAGCTCGTCTGTGTTTTCAAGCAGCACTTCCAACAGTGATGCGTCAAATGCGCGCAACACTTCTCGAATCGCTGGCACCTGGTTGAGTGAACGCAACATCGCGCAAAGATCGCGTGGCGTTGCAGATCCGAGACTGATTCGCCCCACTACTCTTTCGAGATCCGAAACCTCTTTCAACAATGTGCGCAGCTTGTCTCTTCGTACCTGTGACGCGAACAGATCTGCAACGGCCGCGAGCCTCGCCTCGGCTTCACCGCGCTTGACGCACGGACGCAATAGCCACGCACGCAGCAGTCGCGCGCCCATCCCGGTCACGGTTTCGTCGATCACTTGCAGCAACGACCGCCCGCTGCCGCCCGCAAGCGACTCGACTAATTCGAGATTGCGAACCGTGACGCTGTCGAGTACGAGGTGATCCTGCGGTTCGAAGTAAACAAGATCTGTAACG
>DATENQ010000299.1:0-5475 GCA_035275005.1 Pyrinomonadaceae bacterium
CAACGATGGGCGGCCACGGAGTGCCGCCCCTACAAGAAGTGTTCAAAAATTACAGGGTGACACGAGCGCAGGGACTTTAGACGGTACGGTGTCGCGAAACTTGATCTGCTGGCGCCGGAAATCGGTGACCATTGAGTCGACTTGCTTGGGCGTCAGCGCTTTGTTGGCCAGGAAGAAAACCCAGTCGATGTCTTCGTAATACTGTCTAGCCTCAGTCGCTTTCGCCATTCCGTCACGAATAAACCAGAGATTGAAATTAATCGACATCGTGTCTTCGGGGTAATAGTTGCCACCATGCTCCGCGAATAACTTGCCGTCGACAAAGTAGCGAACCGTTGTCGGCATAACCTGCGTCACTAACGTGTGCCAGCCGGCCTGGCTGCCGTTCGTAGTTTTGAAGACGTTGTCTTTCTTCCAGTTTGGCTCCGGGCTGAAGGTTTCCCAGGTGGTTGCATACAGTGTCGGTCCATCGATGCCCCAGCCGCCGTTCGGCAGGTACTCGTAATCGAGCTCGCTGTAGTCGGGATCCATCGGCGCTTTCAACGGGCTGATGGTGTAGAAACTCTGGACGATCTGATCGCCGCCCGGTCCCGAGATTGGTTTGTCGGTGAAACGAACGCGAGCCGCATACGTGCCGTGCAGGTATTTACGCTGATGACAGATCTGCGTCTGTTTCGTGTTCGCTGCGGTGCCGTCTGTCGAAGAAGTCATTCGCAGGATCCAGTTGTTAGGCTTATCGGGATCTTTCAGGATCGAGACACCTTCGTCCCACCATGTCGCACCCGGGATGCCCGGCCAGCCTGCTTCAGTGCGAACGATCCATCCGTGGTTTTTTAGTTCGGTTTTGTCGGCGTAGCTGAAATCCTCGAACAGTTGCGGCGCCAACTGCTTGTTTGCTGACGCCGTCGCCAGTAGGAAAGCTACACACAGTAATAACGCTGCGAATCTCGTCATGGAACAGTTTGTCTCACGCAAAGGCGCAAAGACGCAAGGAAGTCGCAGAGAAATTGAGTTTTCTTTGCTGACTTTGCGGCTTTGCGTGAAAACATTCGAAAGCTCAGCTAACTTTTTCCTGCGACGCACATCGCGTATGGCGTTGCAATCAGAGTGGACTGGCGGTAAAGAAGATGCAGCAGCTTTTTGCACTGACCAGTACAATCCGGTACTGACGCGAGAGTATCGACGAGTGGCTGCGACACAAGAAGGAGGCAGGTCGCACTGAGAAAGGCTCAACCGAGAAGCCGGCTAGCTGAGGCGCCGAGGGAGTTTCTTCCGGCAGCGGGACGCGACGTATTTCTCTTCGTTCATGTTGCATCATCTCGAAGAGCACGAGCGTGAAAAGACGTTGCGAGAAGTCTGGCGTGTGTTGAAGCCTGCGGGCACGTTTCACCTGCTCGACTTCGCCGGCGGTGAAGACAAGGTGCCGGGACGTTGGGGGCGTCTGATTGATTCGCACGCGCGCCTGGAAGAAAATTCACAGGAGCGCATATTGCAACTGATGAAGCGTGCGGGATTCATAAATGGCGAAAAGGTGAAAGACGGAAGCATGCTCTTTGGTTTGATGCCAACTGCTTACTATCAAGCGGGAGCGAGATGAGCAACGACGACAGGACAGCGACGGGCAAAACAGCGTTCCTCTTCGATCTGGACGGCACACTCATCGATAGCGTCTATCAACACGTGCTCGCGTGGCGCGAGGCGCTCGAGGCCGGTGGGATTCGTCTCGCAGTGTGGCGAATTCATCGCCAGATCGGCATGAGTGGTGGACTCTTCGTCAACGCTCTCGCGCGCGAGACGGGACACACGTGTTCGCCCGAAGAGGCTGAGCGAATACATCAGGTACACGGCGAAGCGTTTAAGCGCTACGCGTCGCAGGTTCGACCACTGCCGGGTGCTGAGGAGCTGTTGTCATATCTCACGAAGGCAAATGTTCCCTGGGCCATAGCGACGAGTGGGCGAATGGAAAGTGCCAGTCTGTCGCTGCGTTTGCTGGGGCAAGGCGACGACGTTCCGATCATCACGCGAGATATGGTGAAACATGCCAAGCCCGATCCGGATCTGTTCCTCGCCGCCGCTGAAAAGTTGAACGTGCCGATCAGTGATTCTGTGGTAGTCGGCGACAGCATCTGGGACCTGCTGGCCGCGCGCCGCGCGCGAGCACTCGGTGTGGGCTTATTGTCTGGCGGCTACGGACGCGAGGAGTTGGAACGCGCCGGCGCTTACAGAGTCTACAACGACCCCGCGGATCTGCTGCGACACCTCGACGAGGTCGGCGTACGCAGCTCGGAATGAACTTGAGCCGCAGATGAACGCGAATGAACGCAGATCTGTGTTCATCCGCGTTCATTTGCGGCTCAAGTTCATTCGCCAGTGCCAAGCTTGATTATTAACTTTGTGCCTTTTTATGGCTACTTAAATGGATTTCTTAGCCAAACTCTTTGACTGGCGTCCGCCTGAACGGTGGATGCGGATTACTACCATTGATATGCACACTGGTGGTGAGCCGTTGCGCGTTGTAGTTGACGGTTTGCCACCGATCGAAGGTCGAACGGTGCTCGAGAAGCGACGCTATTTTCGTGAGCATTACGACTACCTGCGCACTGGTTTGATTTGGGAGCCGCGCGGCCATGCGGATATGTACGGAGTTGTTATCACGCCATCGATTGATGCCGACTTCGATGTCTTCTTCCTACACAACGAAGGTTACAGCACGATGTGCGGACACGCGATCATTGCGCTGACAAAACTCGCAGTCGAGACACGGCTCGTCGAGAAGAGCGAGATATCCTTTAACGTGCCTGCCGGCCGAATCATGGCGAAGGCTTCTGTTGTAAACGGGCAAGTCGTTGAAACGTCATTTCGGAACGTTCCTTCTTTTGTTTACCTGCGTGACCAGCGCGTTGACGTACCGGGAGTCGGATCGGTGAACTTTGATGTTGCTTATGGCGGCGCTTTTTACGCCTTCGTTAACGCACAGAAACTCGGATTACTACTTGAACCAAGTCAGGCAAATAAGCTCATTGAATACGGCGGACTAATTAAGCACGCCGTCATGTCTCAATTCCCGATCACGCATCCATTCGAAAATGACTTAAGCTTTCTCTACGGCACGATTTTCACTGGACCACCTGGGGATCCCACACATCACAGTCGAAACGTCTGTATCTTTGCTGAAGGCGAACTTGACCGCTCGGCAACAGGCAGCGGCGTCAGCGCACGCGCTGCATTACACTTCGCCGCCGGCGAGTTGGAGCTAAATGAACGGATCACGATCGAGAGCATCCTGGGGAGTACGATGTCAGTGAGAGTTGCGGAGGTTACAACGTTCGGCCCCTATGATGCAGTCATACCCGAAGTCAGCGGCACCGCATCAATCACAGGCCGCAACGAATTTTACTTCGATCCAGATGATCCGTTTCAAACTGGATTTATATTTAGATAAAGATTCTGCTAAGTCTACGACGTCTCTTCTAGAATCTGCTGTAACTCAGCAACCGTTTCTAAGTCCTTCGGACGGCCTGCGGCGCGCTTCACTTTGATTAAACCTTCCAGGTTGAGGCACAGACATTTCACTCCGGCAATATCGACTTCAATGGTTTCAGAAGATAACTGCTCGTAGCCTCCGCCACCCACGATTTCACCAAGCAGATCCAAGGCTCCCAGCGTAGTTATTAGTGTGAAGTTCAGACCCTTCGCAATCGTTTCGACACTCCAATCGAATGGAAGGCCGGCCGGTGCGCCGCGAAGGTATGGTTTGATTGGTCCAAGAGCATTAACAACTCGCGCAATATTTTCGCTGCTTCGTTTGTAGACGACGTCGAGATCGAGAGTCAGCCGTGCCGAGCCGTGAACTGTTGCGGCCGCCCCGCCGACAATAATGAACTCGACTTCATTTTCAGTGAGCAAACGGAGCAGTGCGTTGAAGTCGGTCACTTTCCGCGTGCCTTTCTTCCGGCGCGGCGAAGATCTTCGGCGAATTGTTGAAGTTTCATTAGCTGCTGAAAGCGTTGGTCTACCGTGAGGCGCAGGTTCTCCCGAATCAACGTAACATCGACGTCTTTCCTGTAGGCTTCAATGACAGGATCGAGATCCTTTACCTTTTCGGGCGAATCCTTCATCGCGGACATTATAGCCCAAGGGTGTCCTCGAACCCTGTTAGAATGGACCGATGCAGTGTCCGAGGTGCAAGAGTGAGCGGATTCAGAGGGATTACGATGATGCCGTCTTTTTTCTTCGGATGGTCGGGATGCAGAAGCTTCTCTGCAATAACTGTGGGCTCGTCTTCAAAGCGTTCGATCCGCTGGGCACGAAGAAGCGTGCGCCGGCCGAGAAAAAGAAACACGGCCGAAATCGACGGCGCGGGCCGCGTTATTATGCTCACCTCCCCGCCGCCATCTCGCTAATTGATGAAAATGCTAAAGGCGGCGACAAAGCCTCGTATTCCCAGCCCTCGCGCGGCCAATGCGAAACGATCAGCAAGTTTGGAATGCAACTCTCACTCGTCGGAACTCGCTTCACCGAAGCAGAATTGTCACAAATCGGCCGGTTGCTGTTCGTCCGCATCGACGTGCCTGACGGACCGATCGAAGCAGTAGTCACCATCGTGAGCTCCGAACGCGGCGGCGAGGCCTCCAAGAAGAGATGGACGCTCGGCGTGAACATCCAACAAATGTCAGACGCAGACCGCGAACGACTCGCCACCTACCTCGAAAAACGAGCCAGGGACGAGCCCGTACTCATCTCAGATTGAGCCGCAAAGCGATTTGTACTTTGCTGCGTCTTTGCGCACAATGCCCACATGCCACTCATATTCAAAATCCGTCTGGTTCTGGTGCTTGGCATGGCACTGTCCTGCTTCCAGTGCCAGGCCGGCGCTAACGGCGATCGCCCCGCCAACACTGCCACGCCAAACGCAGTCGTCCCCAAATACGGCTATCAAATAGTTAACATTTGGCCGCACGACAGCAACGCTTTCACGCAGGGACTAATCCTAATGGACGGCAAATTGCTGGAAAGCACCGGCCAGGAAGGCCATTCGAGTCTCCGCAGTGTCGAGCTGGAAACCGGGAAAATCCTGAAAAAAGTGGACGTCCCCGAGCCTTATTTCGCCGAGGGGCTCGCTGTGCTGAATGGGAAAGTGTACCAGCTTACCTGGCAGCACCATTTGGGCTTTATCTACGATTCGCAGACGTTCGAACGTGTGGGGCAATTTAATTACAGCGGCGAGGGTTGGGGACTTACGACTGACGGAAAGTCGTTGATTTTGAGTGACGGATCGAATCGTCTCAGATTTATTGACCCTTCAAACTTTCAGGTCACAAAGACGATCAACGTGCTCGACGGCACGACGCCGATCCGCGAGCTGAACGAGCTCGAATTTGTGCAAGGAGAGATTTACGCAAACATCTGGCACGACGACAGGATCGCGACGATCGATCCGCAAAGTGGCCGCGTGAATTCGTGGATCGACCTGAC
>DATENQ010000300.1:0-23379 GCA_035275005.1 Pyrinomonadaceae bacterium
CCGAGACGGGCGGCCACGGAGTGCCGCCCCTACAGTTACGGCTCAGTTTTGTAGAAGTCGATTCCGGCGGCGGCTTCGGGGACGTCGAGGGTGGCGACGGTCTTGAGCGCTGTGAGATCGATAATTTCTACCGTGCCCGGCTCGGTTCCGACACCCTCCACCGTCACGAACGCATAACGATCATCAGGCGAGACCACCACGCCGTGCAGCACTTTTCGTTTAGTCGGCAGCCGCGCCAGTTCCTTCCCACTCTTCAAATCGTAAATCGACACTGACTGATCTCTTTTATTCGTCGCAATCAAACGTTGACCATCATGCGTGATGTCGAGGTTGTAAACACCCGCGCGCGCCGGTATGCGCCTGACGAGTTGCCAGCTATTAGCGTTCACCTCGACGATCTCGCTCGACCCGTTGCAGGCGACAAAAACCGAAGCACCATCAGTTGAAGGCTCAGCCCACGTAGGCGAGCACAAATTGTCGCCAGGCTTCGGCGCCTCAGTGCCATGCCCTTGCCCCCCAGCGCCTTTCACCCCGTGCATCGAATGAGTAGTTGGCTCAGCTACTCCCTTTTCCTGCCCTTTCGTCACGACGAAAAACCGCGCGGCCTTCAACGAACGCGTGTCGATCTCCACCAGCATATCGTCCATCATGCACGCCGAATACTGCTTCGTTCCCTGCGCATTCAAACGCGAACCGTGCGGCATCGTGCAAGTTTGTATCCGCGCGACTTCGGTCATCGTTTGTGTCGAGACGACCGAGACCGACGACGGCGTCATGTCACCGTGCAGATTGAAATTCACGACAAACAGAAAATTGCCGTCAGGCGAGATGTCGAGCGTGGCTGGAAAGTAACCCAGGACAGACTTTCCAACAAACGCATCATTTTTAGTCGAGTACTTCCAGACCGATCCAAACGGGCGCCCGTGTGCAATCGAGACGTAATAGAACTGCCGATCAGGAGAAACTACGATCCCGTGTGGACCATCAATGTCAACCGGCATGTCACCGGTCCCGATCTGACGTTCGACGCGCGCACCCGCTGGACCAAAGCGAACCAGCGAGATCTTGTCCGCGCCTTCTGATAAGACGTAGACCAGATAATCTTTGTCGGGTTTCGTCTGCGCTTGTATTAATAAAGGGCAGATTGCAATGAGGAAAAGTATCTTCATCCAGGAAGAGTTTAGCCACAGACTTCACGGATTTAAAATGCGGATCAGCGCTGATCTGTATTTCAGTCCGTGAAATCTGAGCATTAATGGCAGTACGAGAATCAATGGCAATACCAAGACGAAACCAAAGTGCTCCCAAAATGCAGGATGACGAAAAGAACCATTGATTAATGGAACACCCAAAGTTGTTGCGTAGTAAATAACCACCGGGAAGAACAAGATCCTGCGCGGTTCGCCGGCATCCATCCGCTCGAGCAGTATGAACAGCAACAACAGGAACCCGAAATAGATCACGATTCCTTCAACCCGGTGCAGTTGGTTGCCCGTCAACCAACTAACATCAACTCCACGTCTTTGCATCTCGAGCGCGATGCAGATGCGCGTCGTGTTCGCGATCAGCGTCGCCACGTAAGCCATCAACGCCGCGATCGGCAGGAAGCGCCAGCTAATGCCCTGAAAACGATCGCGCCACAAACGTCGCAAACCGATCATCAAGAATGCCGTGAGCAGAAAGTTCACTCCCGCACAAGGCACAGCGATCACGAACGTGTGATCGCTGCTCATGTAGCCCGTGTACGACTCAAATGCGAACGATCTGCCACTCAGCATCGCGACCATCGCCGTCGTCGGAGCCAGTATCCAGCGCAGTTCGTCGGCAGTCGCAGTCGAGTAATACGACTTGAGCGCCAGAGCGCACAGCAGCACTACCACGAGCTGTGCGCCCCAAATGATCTTCGAGCGGCTCATACAAACCACCGTTTCCGTCGCAGGATCATGATCGTCGCCAACAGCAGTGATCCAATCACCAACCACACCAGCTCCGGTTCGCTTCCGACTTCAGCACCACCTACTGCCAAATCACTAACGTGGAGCGGCAGCGGCAACGGTTGCTTCACGTCGTCTGCCGATCCAGTCGGATTGGTCACGACTTCACGCACTGCGATGAACGACGTGTATCGAGTCAGCAAGTTGTACTTCAACCCGAGTGCTGTGATCTCTTTAGCGGTTTCTTCCGTTACGTCAGAGGTGCCGTAATCAGACAACTCGGCAATTCGCGAGCGCGCCCAGAGATACCGCAGCGCACTGTTCCCCTCATCAGGTTGACTCTGGGCAACGTCGAAGGTACTGACAAACTCGCCCTGCCCTGTCTTACCGGTGAGCTCGATCGTTCCTTCCACTGGACCACGCCATTTGCCAAAGAGAATGATCGGACGTTGCGCAAACAGATCCGGAAACTGCATCGGATTCACATCGTACGTGTTGAAGCCAACTGAACGAACCTTGATATCCGTCAAGACCGGCGTCTGAATGTACTCGCGAAACTTATTCGCAACGCCTTCGGCCTCAGTTTCATCCGTGACGATAAACGGCTCACCCATACCAGCCTTCGCAACGCCCTCGATGAGATAGCGATTTACCGATCCGCCGATGCCAAAAGCGAACACGTTGCAGCGGTTCAAGTTCGCGCGGATGTGCTCGAAAACTCCCTGCTCACCCGAAATGTAACCATCGGTAACCAGCACGACACTGCGCGAGATTCCTTCCTGGCGTGGCAAACTCATCGCTTCCTTGATAGCAGGCAGCAGTTCCGTTCCGCCGGCGCCACGCTGCTGTTCCAGCAGACTAATCGCCTTCGCGATGTTTGCGTGATTCGCTTGCAGTGATTGCGGCGAGAGCACTGTCGAGTCACCCGCAAACAGCACCACGTTGAACAAGTCGGTAGGTCGCAATTGCCCGATCAAGTCCTTGAGCAGTCGCTTAGACGTGTTCAAAGGAAAACCTTCCATCGAGCCCGACACGTCGACAACAAAAATGTACTCGCGCGGCGGAATGGCTTCGGTCACGACACGTTGCGGCGGTTGGGCCATGTAAAGAAAAAAGTTCTCGTCGGCGCCCTGAAACAGCAGCAAACCTGACGCGATCTGATCGCCCGCCAGACGATAGCGAACTACGAAGTCTCGATTACCCTGGAACGGATCCGAATCGTCGAGAGTCAGTTGTGCAACACCTTGACCCTGCCACTGCGGATTGACCTGGTGCGACGGGCACGAGAGATCGTAAATCGGCACTCCGGCGAAGATCCGCGTCGAGATATGCAGAGCACTCGTCGGCTTCTGCCCATCGCGTGTGTAAGGTGTTTCGACAAACTTGTCGTCTTTCTTGTTTTCGTTGTTCGGTGACGCGTAGCGTGGTCCAACAACGGTCGGGAACACAACTTCGTAAACGTTATCGGACGGCACAAGAAGCTCGGTGTAGCGCAGTTCAATCTCCACTTGTTCCTGCGGCATGATGTTGGCCAAACTCATCGAGAACACGTTCGGCCGCTGCTGCTCGAGCAGCGACGCGCTCTTCCCTTCCTCTTTGGCCTGTTCAAACTCCTGCTTGGCCTGTTCGCGTTCTTTGATTTTGGCGACGATGATTTCATTGCCGATCTGCATCCGCATCGAATAAACCGCAGCGCGCGTGGATGCTGGAAAAACGTATGACGCATTGATCGGACGTGATCCTTCGTTGCGATAGATTTGCCGGACTTTAACGTCGGCAATCACACCTGCGACTGATATATCGACCCGTGTATCTTTGAGCGGCAGTTGATCGACGCTGGGATCACCCTGGACCACGAAATAGGGCGCCAGCGTTTTCTCGGCCTTGTCTTCCTCCTGCTGCTGCGCGTAACCCGAAGTGAAAACAACTGCGACCGCTATCAAAGCGAAATACAGATTTCGTAAATTGACTTGCATACTTTCCTCTTTGCCTTCAAGGCGACTAAACATTCGGGCTTCCTCGGCCCCTGTTTAAAACGCGAAGATCCTAAGGAAGGAGGGCTTTGTTGCTTACGCTACAGACCACAGAACAGCCCCGTACAGGCCACAGTCGAAGGGTGGGGAGGGCCGGAACTCGCCGGGAGAATTCTCACGCAAAGGCGCAAAGTTGCTAAGGAAAACCTGAGAAATCCTTTGCGTCTTCCTTTGCGGCTTTGCGTGGGCAAATTCACTGCGACAGTGAATACTTTTCACCGACCCTCCCTCCGCGGGGTGCAATCTTTAAAATAAGCCGCCGATTCACGCAGATGAACACAGATCCGATCTGCGTCATCCGCGTTAATCTGCGGCTAAAACTATCTTCCGTCGCCGACGAGGACGAAGCAGCCCCAGTAGTAGACCGCGGTCTGAACACCGCGAGGTCAGCTTGCAGAGCGAACTGCATCACTTCCCATCATTTGTAAATTCTCGAACTCCTGACCTAGTCTAAAGGGGTGGCAACAAACAAAATCGAACTCAAAGGCCTCTCGCCTGATCAGGTAGATCGACTCCTGCCTGAGGGACTCATCTCGCTCTGCTGGCGCGGCAGTGTGGCGCATGGAATGTACGTGCCGAAGTCGGATCCGGACTCAATCGACGACAAGGACGTGATGGGGGTTTACATCGGACCGCTCGAACACTATCTCGGGTTTGGTCGCAAGGATGTTTATGAGCAGTGGGAAGGCGAATGGGATTGCGTCTTTTACGAGCTGCGCAAGTTCATCGATCTTTTGCTCAACTGCAATCCGAACGTGCTCAGTCTGCTGTGGCTGAAGCCGAACGGCATCATTTATGAGACTCCGCTCGGCACGCGACTTCGCGAACATCGCGATCTGTTTGTCACGAAAAAGGCATATCATTCTTTTTCAGGCTATGCGCACGCACAGTTCAAGAAGATGATCTCCTTCAATCAGGAAGCACAGGCGTTGATGCAACAACTCGAGGAGCAACTCACGTCGCTTGGCATCGATCCCGAATCGAGTGATGCGGGCCACTCCCTGCGCACGCTTGATGGACAGCCGTTTGTCGGCGCCACAACCGACATGATGGAGGTGGTGAAGCGTTACCGAGGCGAGCGACGCCGCTATTACAGCGGCGGATACATGGGCCAGAAGCGCCGTGAGTTGGTCCGACGTGTTGGTTATGATGCGAAGAACGCAGCGCATCTGATCCGTTTGCTGCGCATGGGGATCGAGTTTTTGACAGAAGGCACGATGCACGTCGAACGCGCTGACGCACCGGAGCTGCTCGACATCAAGCGCGGCGCGTGGCCGCTCGAGAAAGTTAAAGCGGAAGCCGAACGTTTGTTTCAACTCTCGCAGGAAGCGTACGTTCGTTCGTCACTTCCGCCCGAGCCAGACCGGGCTCAGGCGGAGCGTCTCTGCGTCGCAATGATCTCTGACTACCACAATCTCGCCTGATCTACTTCCCGCTGCGCCGGCTGTACGCCTGATACGCCAACTTCTTTCGGCTCATCTTGTCTTTCAATCGATCCGTTAACGACCTTGAAGTTTCTTCCAGCGCAGCCATTTCTTCCATGACTGCCGGCATCGAGGCAAAAGGCGCACATGCCGCACGAGTCGCTTCCACGGCGCTTCCTAAAACGACTCGCGCGCCCAGGTAGTCTCCCTGATCCAGACGCTTCATCGCTTCGTTTCGCGCTCGTGCGTTCATCAAAAATTGCACCGTCTTAATCACCTCGTGATTCACCGCACTACCGTCCACTTCCGAGCGCGTAGCAAACTCAACGGTATGCGCTTGCTTCAACACTTCCGCGTTCCTGGCGTCCTGCGGCGTGAAGCCAAGACGCAGATCGAGCAAACGCATCTGTGTGCCGATTTCCTCCGATCCGACTTTCAACTGCACGACGATATCGAGCGGCGAACCAGCCTGGAGGTTCGGCAGCCGGTAACGTCCAGTCTCCGTCAAATCAAAATCGTTGAGCACGTCGACGATGCGAACGCCGTCAGCGGGAATCAACGACAACGAAACCGTGTGTGCAAACTGCGCGATCAGTCCTTCGAGCTCGACCTGGAAAATCTGCTGCATGTCGTTAGGCTCAACCACGTGCCATGCATTACCGCCGCCCGATTGGGCCATCGGCATCAACAGATCTTCGTTAAAGTCAGCGCCGATGCCGATTGTCGAGGTGCTGACGCCGCGCTGGTAGAGACCCATTGCCTGCGTGACGATCTCGTCAGTGTTAGTGATGCCGACATTCGCGAGCCCGTCAGTGATGAGCACCACGCGATTGATGCCCTGATCGAGCATTCGTTCGCTAACACTCAAACCACCCCGCACCCACGCTTGGTGCAATGCCGTCGAGCCGCGCGCAGTGACGCGCGCTATCAGGTCTTTCATGGACTGTTTATTCGTTACCGGCTCGCTCGGGAAAAGCACGTCGATATGATCGTCAAACGTAACCACGCTGAGACGATCGCTCGGCAGCATCTGGTCGACGCAGAACATCGCGGCTTCACGCGCGCGGATCATCTTCTCGCCTTCCATCGAGCCGGAACGATCCAGCACGATGCTCAGATTCAGATCCGGACGGCCTTTCCAGTTTGGGCGACTAGCGGGATCGGGGTTCAATGCCGGCGGTGTAATGCGAATCAACATATCCACAGTCTGCTCACGTCCAGCTTCCAGCTTCGCGTGCGTCGTCAAAAATTCTACCTTCGGGTGTTCCATGATTTATCTCCTTCTATCCGCGTAATCTGCGTAACCTGTGGATGGCTTTTTCGAGCAGACTCTTGGCTCGCGCGCTTGTCGGCGGTGCGTAGTCTGAGCGAATGTGCAACTCAAGACCTGGTTCGATTTCGACTCTTTGCCAGGACTGCGACTGATCGGTTTGTTGCGGTGGTGCGGCCGCTGCTTCTTTCAGTGGTAGTGGCGCAGGTGATGAAGTTGGCGCCAACAACGATTCGAGATAGCGTTTAGCTTCAGTCTCTCGATTCTTCTTCGCCGCCGTGGTTCCGATACCGAGCAGTGTCTCGAGTTCCTGTTCACTTTTTCCAGCGACCAACTCGCGTATCTTCCGGATTGGCAAGTGCTCCGCCTGCAACTTCTTCACCGTGAGTAGCTGCAGAAGGTTAATGTACCCAAACACCGACGCGGTTCCCTGTCTCTCTTCCGGTGTCTGAACCAACCCCTCGGCCATGTAATACCGAATGGTCCTTTCATCCGGAACACTCGTCACCGTCCCGCGCGCCTGCTCGAGTCCCATCTCCGCCAACACCTGTTCCCCCGCCCTCGCAAACTCCGGCAACCCCACATACTTCCTCCCTCTCTCCCTCACCACCACATTCACCATGTGCCGCACTATACTCTTGCCAGTATTTACTGTCAACAGTACACACTACCAAGAATGTTCCGCATGTACACGAGCAACACTGGTATTATTGTCGCGAACACTCTTCGCGACGCATAAGGAATGATTACCGCAGACCACAATATTCAAACTCTTCCTTTACAGCAGGAATTGGAAAGCAGATCCGTGTTGAAGAGCGCAGCTGCAGCGCACCGCCGTCTCGCAGAATTGAAAGGCGTTGCTCGTAGCATTCCTAATGAACAGATTCTGATAAGCACGCTAACTCTTCAGGAAGCGAAAGATAGTTCCGCAATCGAGAATATTATCACCACACATGACGAACTCTTCCGAGCAGAACTCTTCATCGATCAACTTACCAGTCCCAGCGCCAAAGAGGTCCAGAATTATGCCTACGCCCTTCGCAAAGGATTCGATCTGGTCCGAAACAGTAAGATTTTGAGTGAAGCGCACATTCTTGAAATTCAAGAATGCCTGGAGCAGAACAGTGCAGGCTATCGCAAGCTACCTGGGACAGAACTAAAGAACATACAGACAGGTCAGATAGTTTACACACCACCGCAGGATCATGAGTCAATCAAGACTTTGATGAACAACCTTGCTAAGTTCATTAACGATGACTCATTAACCGATCTCGATCCGCTAGTGAAATTGGCAATCATTCATCATCAATTTGAAAGCATTCATCCTTTTTATGACGGCAATGGACGTACTGGCCGGATTATCAATATTCTTTATCTGGTAATCAAAGATCTTCTGGATCTCCCAATTCTCTATCTGAGCGGCTTTATCATCGAAAACAAGAATGAGTACTATCGCTTATTACAAACTGTCAGGGTCACTAATGACTGGGAGAGCTGGATCATTTTCATTTTGCGAGGCGTGGAACAAACCGCTCGCGAAACAGTTTTTCTGGTGGAGCGGATTCAATCAATGATGACGAGTTACAAACAAGGAATCAGACGAGACTTGCCAAAGATCTACAGCCAGGACCTACTGAATAATTTGTTCCGACATCCTTATACCAAGATTGAGTTTGTTGAAGAGGAACTGGGTGTCACTCGCAAAACCGCTTCACAGTATCTAGGGCAGCTTGTAGCGAAAGATTATCTGAAACTGCTAAAAATCGGCAGGAGTAATTTCTATCTCAATAAGCCTCTTTTTGACTTATTCGTCGGTACGCGACATGGAACTGGCGAAAGGTCAGACGCGCCATTGATTGAATCCATATGAGTAGAAAACTTGAAAATCTACCCATATGCCGTCCGATATAGGTAAAAAAGTCAAAAAACTACCCATGTTCAACAACGTAAACCTGTGATCTCTGTCGGGATGAATTCTCTATTTTCACATCCAAAACCCGTTGTCGGGGTAATTCATGTCGGTGCTTTACCTGGGACGCCGAGGAGTGAGCGGAGTGTTCGGGAGTTGATAGAAGCGGCGCGGGGGGAAGCGAAAGTTTACAGAGAGTGTGAGGTGGATGGGATCATTATTGAGAATATGCATGATGTGCCCTATCTCAAGGGTGAGGTTGGACCGGAGATTGTGGCAGCGATGACCGCGATCGGGACAGAGGTTAAGAGTGAGTGTGGGTTGCCGGTCGGGCTTCAAATACTCGCGGGCGCGAACATTGAGGCAATGGCGGTGGCGCACGCGGCGGGCCTCGACTTCATACGCGCTGAAGGTTTCGCATACGCGCACGTCGCTGATGAAGGGTTGATTCAGGCTTCGGCGGCGAAGCTGCTCAGGTATCGCAGAATGATCGGGGCTGAGCGCGTGCAGGTCTGGACAGACGTGAAGAAGAAACACTCAGCGCACGCGATCACCGCGGATGTAAGCCTGGGACAAACGGCGGAGACGGTCGAGTTTATGGACGCGGATTGCGTGATCGTCACTGGCAGCGTTACCGGCGAGGCGCCGAGAGTCGCCGACGTGCAAGAGGCAAAGCGACATTGTCACTTACCCGTGTTTCTCGGGTCCGGTATTAGCGAAAGTAATATCGAGCAGTTTTACAACGAAGCCGACGGCTTCATTATTGGCTCCGCATTCAAAGTTGACGGCCTCTGGTCCAACACGATCGATCCCGCCCGAGTCACGAGTTTCGTTCGAATCCTCGATCAACTCGTGAGGAACCGTTCAGAAGCAGAGACAAAAAACTAAAAGATGCCACGGGCTTGCCCCGTGGAGTTGTCACGATCTCTGCTATTAGCTGCGAACGTGAACCTCCACGGCACAAGGCCGTGGCATCCAAGGCTATTGGTTTGGCGGTTGGTGTAGCGGCAAGCGTGATCCTCCACGGGGCAAAGCCCGTGGCATCTTGGACTTTTGCAAAGCCGTGCTGAAGCTGTTGAAGCGACGCCCTAAGACGAGATCACAACGGTTCAGGATTTAGGCGCGCGGGCGCATCCACTTGAGGTGAGTTATTGATGCGCCTTTGGGGTTATTGCTGGTAGGACTATCTAACGTTGCATAGATCTACGGGCTAGTGAGGGTTGGGGACGCCCTGCGATCACTCTTCATTGTTCTATGACGCTTTAACGCAAAACGTTTCCGCCAAATCAAAACGTTACGCGGCCTGGACGGCGCCTTCCTTTTCCTGCGGTGCTTTCTCACCTTTCTCTTTTGCGTCCGGCTCGCCCTGCTTGGCGGCGGCGTTTTCGATTTCAGAGTTCACTTCACCACCGCATAAGACTGCCGCGCCCGTAAAGTAAAGCCACAGCATCAATATGATCACTGCGCCAAGCGAACCGTACGTGGCGCTATAGGAGTCGAAGAAGCTCAGGTACACGCGGAACGCGATTGAGACCAGCAACCACAGCGCGACACCAATCGCAGCGCCTGGAGTCAGCCACTTCCACGATTGATCGCGGAAGTCAGGCGCGAGGAAGTAAATCAATGCGAAGGCGAAGATCATGCACGCAAGCACCACCGGCCATTGAATGATCTTCCACGCTACAGGGAAAGCAGAACCAAGTCCGTAAGCACTCGCGAGCCCCTCGGCAATATGTCCTCCAGCTACAATCAACACCAGCGCCAGCATGATCAGCACTGACAGCGCGATCGTCAAACCGATCGCTACCAACCGCTGCTTCCACCAGGGACGACTCTCCTCCAGATCGTAAGCAGAGTTAAGCGTCTGAGTGATTGCAGTCAGTCCATTCGACGCTGCCCACAACGCAGCGAGAATTCCAAACGACAGTTTGCCGCCACTGCTCGAAGCCGAAACTTCGCGCATAGTGGTGTCGAGTAGTTGAAACGCAGACGGCGGCATGATGCGACCGAGATAATCAAAGAGTGTGTGGCGCGTCCCGGTACCGGAGCCGAGCACCAGACCAATCGTAGAAGTAATGAAGATCAGGAACGGAAAGAGCGCGAGGAGAAAGTAATACGACAACTCGGCAGCGCGCCCGAACACGTTGTCTTCCTGAATCTCGGCCCAGACTCGTTTGCCTAGTTCGCGCCAACCCAGGCCGCCAAGTTTCCAAAGTGATGCCATTTGAAACGCCCTCCCGAATGTTCCGTTCTGCTTGCAAGTATGTGGCCATTGATAGCGCGTCACGGTTTTGTCACAAAGTTGAGGTAGCTTGCGATCAATCAAAAATTCAAGGGTAGCAATGTCGATCCGGGCATCCGCCGTTCGACTTAAGAGAAAGTGTGAGCAATAAATTGACCCGAAATTAAATCGAAAGGAAAGTTATGGAAAGTAAACCTACGCACGAACAAGCACAGTTGCACTTGCAAGTCTATGATTTGAGACGCGAACCCCGGCTACGCCAGGCGCGTGACTGGTTTCAGCAGAATTACCGTGCTGAAACGGTCGAAGAAGCAATGGCCCTCGCTGGCCCCGGCACAGAGAACGGCACAAACTTCGGTATGGTGATTGGTTACTGGGAGCAAGCCTGCGCGCTGCTGAACTATGGACTGCTTCACGAGGACTTGTTTTTTGAGACTAGCGGAGAGTTTTTCTTCGTGTGGGAGCAGCTCAAGGGTCTGGCGCCCCAGTTTCGCGAGCAATTTCATGATCCGACCATGCTCGCGAATCTCGAGAAAGTAGCGAAACGGTTTGAGGAATGGAAGGAGAAACGCGCTCCGGGGCATATTGCCGCAATGAGGCAGTGGGTGCAGCAGGAGCAAGCGCAAAAGAAGAGCGCCGCCGGCGCGTAAGCATGCCTCGCCCTGGAGTGCGGCATCAGGCCGCCGCACTCCAGGGAGACGCCGAATTCAAACGGGCAGAAAACTGTTGACCAGGTAAAGTTCCACTCAGTACTATCTCTAATGTCCTTCCTCCCGAAGGACACCCTGACGCTCACCTCCAGCACACCAAAAAATCGCGTCAGCTCAAATCCACTCCGAAGTTGAGAACCCCCATATGAAGAGTACAAAATGCGTCGCATGCGGCTTTGTGGGCCGATCAGACGTCGAAAACTGCAAAGCTTGCGGCGCGCCGCTCAACGAGCCTTCGGCTTACGTCCCCTCGACTGCCCCTGTTTACTCCACCCACTACCATCCATCGGATCAACCAGAGGGAGAACAGAAAGGCCTGGCAATCTTCGCCCTCATTCTCGGAATCGTCAGCTTCCTTACTTTTAGCTTGTTTCTAGTAGGCGCCATCGTCGGCATCGTCGTGTCGTCCAAGGCAATGGGCAGAGTCAGACGCGAACCGTGGCAATACGGTGGTCGCGGGCTGGCAATCGCTGGTCTCGTTCTGAGTATCGTGTCGCTTACCAGCATAATTCCGATTTTATTCATCGCCGTGATCTCCATTCCAAATCTGATGGCGTCTTACAGAGCAGCGAACGAGGGTTCCGCCATTCACTCACTCAGGCAGATCGCCTCGGCCCAGGCGGTGTATCAGAGCACTACCAGCAAATACGCAACTCTGGAAGAACTGGCAGACAAGGGTTTGATCGATGCGAAGCTCGGCTCAGGTACCAAGAACGGCTACAA
Source organism: Pyrinomonadaceae bacterium (assembly GCA_035275005.1). GTDB lineage: Bacteria > Acidobacteriota > Blastocatellia > Pyrinomonadales > Pyrinomonadaceae > PSRF01. The sequence goes on from DATENQ010000300.1 coordinate 12,246, forward strand.
GTTTACGGTCGAGTTAACAGCCGATGAGGAGAATGTGGAAGGCTTTGCTGCAGTCGGAGTCCCTGAAACTTATCGCACCAGCGGTATACGATCATTCTATACAGATGAAACATCAGTTATTCGTGCCGGTGATAACCAAGGTGGACCTTCAACAAAGATAGATGAGCCACTTGATGTAAGTCCTGAATATTTGCGCAGACCTCAAGGCATCGAGGCTCGCCCGCAGGCTGTATACTAGCGGGATGCCACCGGAAGTATGCATTCATATCGACGAGATTACTGACGTTAAGCAACCAGAACAGAGGGTTTGTGAAGACTGTGTGAAGACCGGTGATCGCTGGCTTCATCTGCGCACCTGCCAGCAGTGCGGCGGTACGCGTTGTTGCGACAGCTCACCAAACAAGCACGCGTCGAGGCACGCGCGTGCAAGTGGTCATCCGGTGATCTCCTCAGCTGAACTCAGCGAGCGTTGGTTGTATTGTTACCCGGACGACGCTTTCGCCGAATATTAGCTATGGCCATTGGATGACCTTTGCTTTTGGTGGCGCACTCTTCGCGGGAGTGATGACCTGAGGACTGAGAGTGCCTGGCGCACTCTTCGCGGCAGAGTCAGACAACTTAGGCTTGGGTTTTTCGAACTGAGGTGTTGCTACTTCCGCCGGCGCTGCTGCAGGTACTTCCGCACTCGGCGCAGTCTCGACTACGTTTTCATCACGAAGGGGACGGCGCCTCGTCTGACGCGTCACCGGCGCTTTCGTGACTGCGTGCGCCGAGAGGAGTTCATCTGTTTCAACTGGTGCCGCCCCCGGAGTTGCGCTCTCGACATTAACAGGAGTACTAACCGTAGCAGCTGCCGTCGTCTGAACAGGCGGCACTTCGCGGGACAGATTGCGAGCTTGTGAACTCCGCAAGACCAACGCTCCCACTCCACCCGCAACCGCCAGCAACAACGCCGCGAACGCACCGAGGGTAATCGCCCTCATCGACTTAACGCGCGACAAAAACGCCGACCGCGCTTTAAAGTCTCCTCTCGGTACTTCATGAACCAGATCCCAGATCTCCGGCGGATCTTTCAAGGTCTTCACCACTACCGGCGCGGGCTTCGCGACGGCAGCAGAGGTAACAGGAACAACAACGGCCGGTACAACGGGTCTTGGCTTTGGCTTTGGCTGTTCGATACAACGCGCTGCTTCAGTGAACGTCCGCGCCGTCGCCCACATCTTTGGCGACGTACCAGAGCGCGTAACGATTTCAGTCTTCGCGCCATTCTCGATCAGAACTCGGACGGTTTCCGTGTGACCAAAAAACGCCGCGAGTGCGAGCGCGGTGAACCTGTCATTGCGCGTTATGTTTGGATCGGCGCCGTGATCGAGTAGGGCACGTACCATCTCTTCGTGACCGTTGTGCGCGGCGCGCATGAGCGCTGTCATGCCGTGCTCGTTACGAGCATCGACATCCACGCCGCGCGACAAGATGCCCGACAGCGCGTCCGTATCGCCGCTCTCAGCCACACGCCATAGCTCTCGTGTCGCGTGGTCGAAAACGAATTGTTTAGCTATCGCTGCCATGACTTAATCCCTAATCACAATCCGGTCACCAGGCTTAACTACAGGATCCTGCACTTTGCCAGATTCGATGTCTTTCAACTTGTAACGGTTGACGACCAGAAATCCTTTTCCGTCATCTCGTCCGATCCGCGCTTCTTTCGCCTTGGGCGTCACGCCTCCGGCCGAGATGAGCGCCTGCGTCAGAGTTAACCCTCGTCGATAAGTCTTCTCGCCCGGCATCTTCACTTCACCACCTATGTAGACAAACTGCGTTACATGTGGATGCAGTGTTATTACATCACCCGGACGCACCAGCATGTTCATCTCGCCCGATTCAGCGAGCTCGATCTCAAACGTCTGGTTCGACTCATTTCGCAGCACCGTCACTCGCGCCGCTTCCGGCAGCGGCTGCGCATCGGCGACGACGACGTAAAGTGGAATCGCTTCGCGCCGAAGAATCTTCGTGCCCGAGTCTTTCACCAGTCCACTTACAAGAATCATATGGCTGGCATAGTCGCGCACACCGACCGTGACTTTCGGATTGTCGACCAAAGCACGTCGTTTTAGTTCGCTTTCAAGTTTACTGCCGATCTCGTCTACGGTTAGACCACCTGCCTGAAGCGGTTCGGCGAGCAACGGATGCTCCACGAACCCGGTGGGCGTAACTGTAAACAAGGTCGATTGTGGTGAGGCACTGTCGTTGATGCGAATATCCAACACGTCGCTTGGTCCAACGCGATAAATCTTCGTGAGTGCTAATTCATTTGCGGCGGCGGCGTTAACTTCCTCCGAAGGTGCTTCGGTTTCTTCTGCCGGTGGTGCGGGCGCTTTAGCGACGATCGCTACGGGCTGGCCCTCCGGTCTGGGATTGTCGGTTTTTTGAACTGTCTGGGGAGACGGCTTTGGAACGACTTTGGGACGCTGCGCGACTAATCTGGCATTGTCCTCTTCCCACAACATCGCGCGGGCCAGGCCGAGACGATCTCGTGCCTCCGCGTCTTTTGGGTTCAGCTCGACTGCTGCTTTCAAACTCTCGATTGCATTCCGCCACTGCTTCAGGTCGAAGTACGCGTGACCCAAAGCGAAATGCGCGTCGGCAAACTGTGGATCCAACTTCACGGCGCGCTGAAGGATTGCAACGGCTTGCGGAAACAATCCGGCGAGGCCGTATTTGACGCCTTCCTTGTACAGTCGTTTAGCTTCCGCCCGGGCTTCAGGTGAGGAAACAGCGCGATCCGGGCCGCGCGAATTGTCCGTGTAGTTAGTGGCTGTTTGGGCCGAGACGAGGCACACGCCACTTAGAATGGCGATGCAGAAAGCGAGTGACTTAAACATTAGAACCCCCTTGAAAGGGTTTGATAGTAAAGCCCGCACGGTGGGGGAAGTTCGGAGGTCGGGGGATCAACCGAACACATTACGAATAAGGGCGATTGGGTGTCTCGTTTTATACCACGTTCCGCGCCGTAATCCAATGTATTTGTCTTGCTTACGCCCCTCCCTGGAGGCTCCTATGCGGACCGTTTTCAGTACAAGAATTAATTTGGCAACTGTAGGGGCGGCACTCCGTGGCCGCCCGTGGTGGGGCAAAAAGCGACGACGGGCGGCCACGGAGTGCTGCCCCTACAGTTGCATCCACACGTCTTCAGCCGTCGACGCTTTCGAGCATCCAGATGTCGACACTTACTTGTTCCGCGTAGTGGAGCAGCGGTTGTGTCTTGGGTTGAGGGAGGTCAGTGGCTTCGAGCATGGTGGAACCAAAGTCGGTTAACTCAGCTTTGTAGAGTTCCCACGGCTCGTGATAGATGCGGGCGCGAAAGAGCTCGCCTTCGGATTCGGTGTAGAGTAAGTAACGCTCAGTGAGAAAGAATTCGCGCGAGCCGGGTTGCGACTTCGGCAGCGCTTCGCCAACACTCCAGTTTGCTTTGAATTGCGCGGACGGATCCTCGCGACGCTTGAGCCTGTACTTAATCTTCCTCTTACCTTCCAACGCGATGTCAGCAGAGTAATAAGGAAGATGATAGACAGCGCGCGCCGCCAACACCGCCGCCTTGCTGTTGCAATCAAGCGAGAAGAACCAAACCCCGGGAACGCCGTTGTGGTGAACGTAAGTTCTGACGTTCAATTCGTGCATCGAATCCAGCCCGGGAATAGGCGGCATGTACGGGGGCACACCTCGTATGTCCCACATCGTGAATGGAACGATCCCGATCCACGCGGAGTCGCCGTAGGTGTCGATCTGAAGTGAACTGGGGATGTGCGGTCGTAGAAGGTTCTCGTTGATGCGCCAGTGAATGAAGAGCAGCTTACCCCAGTCCTGGTGCATAACCGGCTGGCCGTCCGGACGATGGCGTACGGCCAGCCGATCAACGTCAGTAACTTTCCGCATCAGTCATCCTCTTCTTCGTTTCTTTCGCGCTATGCGTCAGAGAATTCGGCGCGTTCAGATTAGCATTCGGCGTGACGCCAACGCCAAGTCGCTCAACCAACTCGCCACCGAGCCATCCTCCAAGCAGCGCTGCCGCCACACCGATAAACGACAGTGCAAATGCCGCGGTCGATGGCACCTCCGGCAAATCCTTCCTCAGCAGCCAACTGGCTATGAACAGGATCATGACGCCGAGATTGGTCACTCCGTGCAAGAGCCCGATGCGACTGGCGCGTGTACCGCGCGGAATATTCAGATAGTCGATAAGACCAAAAACAGCCGCGAGCAGACCGCCTACAATACCGGCCGCGATCATCCAAAACGAAACGGTAGTCCACGTCCGATTGCCTGTCGCCAGATAAATTACGTCGAAGACCACAGCCGCTGATAAGAGTCCCAGCGGATAAACGATCAGGATCGGATGAATGGCATGACCGAAGATTCTCGCCTTACTTTCCATGGTGTTCCTCCTTGAATTGCATAGAATCCAATCAAGTTTTGGGCCACAAAGGCACAAAGACACAAAGATGCAAAACAAACTTGTGTCTTTGTGCCTTTGTGGTTAGAGCTGTTTAGGAAAATTTGCGAAAGAGCTCCGCATGAACCGCTGCGATCGCTTCAGGATCGACCTTCGGCTTACGATCGTATGTAAGTAGTCCGTTGATCTCCTGCTCAATATCGGTCAACTGCGTGTAACAAAACCCGGCAAGAAAATCCAACGAGGAGATGCCCTTCATCAAATCGCGATACTTCTCAAGCAACTCTTCCGGCTGCTTGAACGAGTCGTAGAACTTGTAAAGCAGATCTCGCTTCTCGGGCGGAATGTCCGGCGGAATCGCCAAAAAACCACCTACCTCCGACAACACAATCGGCTGTCCACGATATCTCGAGCCGCGGGCAAAGAGTGGCTTGTCAGCGATCCAAACCTTGGCTGGTAACTGGCCACCACTCAAGGTCTCTTTATACCGGCTCGATAACTTCTCCCCGCTCGGAGTGTAGTCGTGGATCGCGCAGATATCGGTAATGTCCGTATGTTCCCAACCATCGTTGTCGATCACCGGCCGCGTGGAATCGAGTCGTCTTGTTACTCGCACCATTCGCTCGATGAACGCATATTGTCCAGCGTGCTCCTGACTCAGACCAGGAAAGCCCATGCTCTCATTCACCGGCACCCAGGCGACGATACTCGGATTGTTGTAGTCGCGCCGCACAGCGTCGTGCCACTCCGCCGACAATAACTCTTCCGCTTTCGGCGACCACTCACGCGCATTCGGCATCTCTTCCCAGACCAGCAGACCAAGGCGATCGCACCAGTAGAGCCAGCGTGGATCTTCAATCTTCTGATGTTTTCTTACACCATTGAAACCAAAACTCTTGATCCACCCGATGTCTGTTTGGAGAGCTTCGTCAGATGGAGCAGTCAAATAACCTTCAGGCCAAAAACCCTGGTCAAGCACCATCTTCAGATATGTCGGTTTGCCGTTGAGGAGAAACTTTCCATTGCGCAATTCAATGCCACGCAGTCCGACGTAGGAACCGACTTCATCGAGCAGCTTATCGCCGTCGTAGAGTCGCACTTGCAGATCATAAAGGTGTGGTGACTCCGGCGACCAAAGCTTTGCGTAAGGAATCGAAATCCCGAGCCGTCCCGTTGCTACTGCCGTCTGATCTTCACCAATCGCAACACGCTTGCCCTCTTCGAGCACTTCAACTTCGACACGCCACGCCGACGACGGCGCATGCAGAAACACTACCAACTCGAGCATGTTTCTTTTCGCATGCGTGATTACCCGCAACTCTTCGATCCGTATCGGTGGCACTGGCTCGAGCCAAACTGTTTGCCAGATTCCGGTGGTGCAGTAGTAGTCAATGCCTTCAGGCAGACCGGTGTACGACTGCTTACCGCGAGGCTGCTCCGGATCCTGACGATCTTCGACGCGCAGCGTTAAGCGATTCTCGCCCATCTTGACGTAGGGAGCGATATCAAATTGAAACGGAACGTGACCACCACGATTGTGTCCGACCTCCTGCCCGTTGATCCAAACAGTGCAGGCGTAATCGACCGCACCAAAATTCAGCAGGAGATCGCGCTTGTAAAACTCTTCAGGGAGCTCGAAGGTGCGCGCATACCAGACTACTTCATGGATCGATTTATCGTTGACCCCCGAAAGCGCAGTCTGGTAACCAAAGGGAACAACGATTTGCAGCGGCAACTTCCGGCCGTCTTGCCAACCAAGTCGCAGTCCCTCATCGGCATCGTCAAAGGCAAACTCCCACTCGCCGTTGAGATTAAACCAGATGCTGCGTGCAAATTGTGGACGCGGATATTCGGAGCGGGGGATCTCTTTTCTGTTAAGAGTCATGCTGACAAACTAATAGTCACGAGGGCGCCAGCTCCGGGTTTTGATTTACCGGCGGCTGAGGTCTTTCGACACCTACCGATCGCCCCGTGTCGTTCAAATTTGAAACATCCCAGGCGGTTAATTTACCGTCACACATTAAACGGCCATCATCTGTTATCTCATAATTTCCTGTTCGACATGAGAGCCGGTACGAAACCCGACCATTTTCACGTCTACCTAACACAATCAATTCACGCCCGTTGGGCAGACAGTATATTCCCCCGACTCTGAGATCCATCGCCCCCACCCCTTGTTCGTTCTAATCTGTTTTTTAGCCACAGATAAATCTGCGGCTCAGGCCCTAACGACGTTCTTGGGAACGTCCCACCGCATGTCTTGAAAGTATCTACTCAGACTATCTTCAAACGGCGCCATGAAACTGCCACGCTCGCTCGCCAGCGCCGTGAACGATGGTCGCGGCGCGACGAAACCAAGCGCACGTCCGGGACGTGGCTTTACTGATGCCGGATCGCGTCCTGCTTTTACCGCCGCCAGTCGCGCAAACTCGGCCCACGTCACACCACCGGAATTAGCAACATGCCAAATGCCGTGCTCGCCGTCGATTAAAAGATCCAGAACCGCATTCACCAGATCTGGAACATACGTCGGCGACACGGTGATATCGGCAGCAGCGTAAAACGGCCGTCCCTGTGTCAAAGAATCAAGCACCGCGTGAACGAAATTAAATCGGTCCCATGGCCCAAAGAAAGCGCTCGTCCGAATAATCAACGCCCTCGAAAAATGTTCCAGCACTCGTAGCTCTGCTTCGGCCTTGCTCCGTCCGTTAATGTTCAATGGCGAGCAAGTATCGCTTTCTATGTACAACTCATTCTTCGACCCATCAAAAACAAGATCGGACGAAAAAGTGATGAATGGCAACTGACTGCGCTCGCATTCCTTTGCCAGACAAACAGGTCCCAGAACATTTTCACGCATGCACCGTTCCGCATCCGCTTCAGCATCGTCAACCCGCACGTAGCCGGCGGCGTTAATGATGGCCCACGGTTCGTAATGATCCAGCGCGCGGACCACCGAATCCTCGTCGGCAATATCGAGCTGATCGCGGCGCAGCAGTTGATATGCAAGCCCGCGCCTCGTGCAGATGCGCGCAAACGCCTGTCCCAACGTGCCGGTGGCGCCGGTAATTAACAAACATCGACCACTATTGCCGCTTCTCTTAACAGCTCTGCTGTTGGGTGAAAGTGCCTGCTCGTGATGATGACTCGTCGGCGGGTAACAAAGCCTGTCCAAACGATGCCACCATCCAGGCGTGTCCAACACCGGATGATCGAACTGCTCGCCCTCAGCGAGCGTGCGAATCATTTTGGCAAGCGCTGTCGGACGCGGCGCGGGCGAACGGAGATCAAAAACTCCCGGTTCGTAGCTACCCGCATCGCAGGTCAGCAAACTGTTCCAATCGAATGCGCCAAAGACGGCCCACGGAGTGACCGCCCGTACGTCGATCTGTTCTGCTCGCAGCTCGACCGCGGCGTCCCAAACCTCCTGGACCCAGCGCAGTTGTTCCTCTCGCGTGCAGCCGAGATGAAGCTCGGTCACGGCGAGTGGCAGACGATATCGCTCCCACGCTTCTCTCAGGATCACCTTCGGACCCGCAACACCCGCCGCGCAAACTCTCACGGCCTCGACGTCCGCATAAACGTGACGGCCGTTGCCGCCATGAAAATTGGCCGGATAACGCGTGGTGCGTTCGTCCAGAAAACGCTCGCTGGTGATGTAGTGATTGATACCGACTACTGCCGGCGGCATTTGATTGTCCTGAAACCACTGCAGCTCGACTTCTTCAATTCCGAGCCAGCGCAGGTAGTCCCACATCGGACTGTGCGGCGCCAGTTGACCACACAAAACATCGTACGTGAGCCAGCGGCGTTCATTCTCAAACTCGGCCTGGTACGCGAGTGTCGGCGTGCTGAACGTCTTTCCGAGATCTTCGGTTTGGACCAGTTGTGCCGCGGGATTGATGTCGCGGATCGCGTGCATTGAAAGAACTATGCCGCGACACTGGCCGAGAAAAGCTTTTGCAAAAAGCGATGCCTCACATTTGTGCGGATACCAGTGCCCGTACAGACAACTGAAACGCGCCGTGGTGAGAGGCTCGTTTACGGGATTGTAATCAGAGATCCACGGATAACGGCGCGCCACTGCCGCGGCGTACTGCGCGAGTTTTTCCGGGAACTGCGGATCCAGCAGGTTTGTGTAGCGCGGTCCGCTGCCGTGATGGACCAGACCGACGATCGGCTTCAGACCGAGCCGTCGAATGTGTTTCATGCGTTCGTCAGACCAGGACCATTCGAACGACTCCAAATCATCGGGCGCAGTTCGCTCCCAGAGAATCGGGTAGCGGAGCCGGCTTATACCGAGCTCCGCCAGTCGTTCGAGATCTTTTAGTCTTAACGCGTGCCCTGTACGTTCAAGTTGGTCTGAATAAGTGTCACCAACCCGATTAACCGTACACTCAACTCCGGCCCACAGTTCAGGCTTGTGGGCCGTAACCATCGTCGCACTCATAATGCTCTAACCATTAACTGCAGTGATCACTCGTTCAGGAATGACGATGCGATCGGTTCTCACGCCATAGCCATTGCCTTTTCCATTACCGTTGCCATGGCTGTAGACCATCATCGCATCCACTCTCTTCATGCCGGCAATCTTGCCGTAAGTAGTGAGCGCCTGGGCCACGATCTGGTCCATGTTGTAATACTTGTACGTTGCCAGCCGGCCGACAAAGTGTACGTTCGACGTCGTATCCGCCAGCGCTTTGTAACGCGCGTACAGATCCGCGTTTTCCTTGCGCGGAACCGGATAGTAGGCGTCGCCCTGTGACCGGGGAAACTCGTAAACAATGCTCGTCTTGGCGTGCTCCTGCCCGGTGAGATACTTGAATTCCGTCACGCGAGTGTAGAGCTGCTCGTTCGGGTAGTTCACTACGGGCGCTGATTGAAAAGTGGCCACGTCGTGTGTTTCGTGTTTGAATTCAAGCGATCGGTAAGGCAATTTTCCGTAGCGATAATCAAAATAAGAATCGACGGGGCCTGTATAGACCATTTCCGCAAAGGGGATATCTTTTTCTATTTCGCGATAATCGCAGTTCAGCATGATCTTGATATTCGGATGATCAAGCATGTTCTCGAACATGCGCGTATAACCGTGCAGCGGCATAGCCTGGTACGTATCGGTGAAATACCGATCGTCACGGTTGGTACGCGTCGGGACTCTCGAAGTTACACTGGCATCAAGCTCCGAAGGATCGAGCCCCCACTGTTTGCGCGTGTAGTTACGAAAGAACTTCTCGTACAACTCCCGTCCCACCTTGCTGACGACGACGTCCTCGGAAGTCTTTATCTGTTCGATGGGCTCTGCAACCTTCTTAAAAAATTCATCGACTTCAAATGAAGTCAGGTTTAACCCGTAAAGACTGTTGATTGTATCGAGGTTGATGGGAATGGGAACGATCTGCCCGTCCACGCTTGCGCGTACACGGTGCTGATAAGGTCGCCAGTCGGTGAAGCGCGAGAGATATTCGAACACTTCACGCGAGTTGGTGTGAAAGATATGCGGGCCGTACTTATGAACGAGAATGCCCGCTTCGTTGTAATGATCGTAAGCGTTGCCGCCAATGTGCGGCCGCCTGTCACAAATCAAAACCTTTTTATTCGAACCTGCTGCAAGACGTTCAGCCAGGACACTGCCGGCAAAGCCGGCGCCTACAATGAGATAATCAAACATTACATGAAACCCTCCTTGTTCTAATGTGGGATCTACTAAGTGGTTACAGCTGCACCTGCTCTTTGGTTGACGCGACCGAGCGGCACAGAAGCCGTTCGTGCAGGCCGCTTTTTCTGAATTACGTTATCAATCAAGTTAGACATCTGGGCCCACGTCTTGTCCCATGAGATGTGCTCGAGAAATGAGTCGACTTTGGCCAGCCATTCGGTCCGACCTGTTTTCGCGAGTATCTTTTCGGCAGCCTTGACGAACTGCTCCGGAGTGTCAGCAATTTCAACCAGCTTCAGTTCGCCGTACGGTCGCACGACGTCTCTGATCGAGGTTGAAATAACCGGCTTACCGGCCGCCAGATATTCCGGCGTTTTTGTCGGACTAATAAAACGTGTGGATTCGTTGCGGGCAAAGAGCAACAGGGCGATGTCCCAACCTGCCAGGTACTCGGGTAACTCCTGGTATTTTTTGCCACCTAAATAATGAATGTTTGGGTGGTTTGGCAGCGTCGCCGGATCGATCTTCACGATTGGGCCAATCACGACGAAATGCCAATCGGGACGCATGGCCGCAACTTGATCGAGTAGCTCGCTGTCGAATCTCTCGTCGATGACGCCAAAGAATCCGAGTCGCGGATGCGGAATGTGCGCCTGGTCCTCTGGATCCTCAGTGATGTTTCGTGCTTTGCCGAAATGCGAGGCATCGATGCTGCTGGGAAACGCGTGTACTGACGGATGCTGATCACACTTCGCTTCGTACAAACTCTGCCCGCCGGTAAAAACGAGATCTACGTTTCGAAACAGTTGCTTCTCGAGCATAGGCAAAGTCGAGTGTGCGCCTTTGAACGCTGAAAGCTCGTCCATGCAGTCGTAGACGGAAGCGACAGGATTGAAATGATCCGTGAAATTCAGCGCCATCGGCGTGTAGTACCAAAAGATGTATTCATCAATATCGTGATCAACAAAGAGCTGGCGCGTCATCTCTCGCATGACTGCGTTGATTGCGATCTCACTTCTCAAACCATC
>DATENQ010000301.1:0-15527 GCA_035275005.1 Pyrinomonadaceae bacterium
AATTAGGTAATAACGTCGTTAATTAGGTAATGAATTAGGTAATAAGTCTCCTAATCCGAGTACAAAGGTTCCCAGAATGGAAACAATCTATGAAGCCGCGGGTGGTTTTGACGGGATGCTGAGGTTGGCCCATGCATGGCATGCGCGGGTGCTGGAGGATGAGGTGGTTAGTCATGCGTTCAGCCACGGATTCCATCCCCAGCATACTGAGCGACTTGCCGCGTACTGGGCGGAGGCACTCGGTGGTCCAACAACGTACTCCGACAAATACGGTGATGAGACGTCAGTCGTGCGGACTCACAGTGGCAACGGGCCACACGAGGAGATGGACCAGCGAGCGATCGCCTGTTTCGATCAGGCCCTGCAAGACGCCGGACTCGCCGGCGACGAGCGGCTCAGACGCGCGCTGCACGATTACTTCGCCTGGGCAACGACGACCACGATGTCTCGTTACCACGACTCAGCCGACGATGTGCCGCACGGTCTGCATATCCCGAAATGGTCCTGGAATGGACTTGTCAGTAGTGCGGAGGAGAATAGCAATGGTTAATAGAACACTTCTCTTAGCGCTCTTGCTTCTGACCGGGTTGCAACTGAACTCTGTTTGTCACGCTCAGGCAACCAATCTGCTGCGCAATCCAAACGCCGATGCGGAATCGGCGTTTTGGCGAGCTTCCGGCGAAGCCTCGGTCGAACGCACTACGGGAAATAACTTGTGTTTCGTTGTTCGCAATGGTGGATCCTTCATTCAGGATGTTGAGCTGCCGAAAGGAGCTGTTGGGCAGTACGCTGTATTCATCGGCCGTGGGTCGAGCGAACGCATTAATGCTGATGGCGCAATCACGGGTTTGCCATACCTGTATGGCTACATGTTGGAAAAAGGACGACCTGATCGAAAGGAGATACTTGCTTACCTCCAGGGACAACGGATGCGGAGCCGAAGCGCGATCAGAGATGAGTGGGTGCAGCTGTGGGGAGTCTTTGAAGTACCGGAGGGCACAAACACGATTCGATTCTTTTTGGACCAGGCCGAACGAAAAGGCGTTCCACAAAATGGTTCCGCTGCGCGATTTGACGACCTTGGTTTATTCCTGTTCGCTACAAAAGAAGAGGCGGAAGCTTTTGTGACCTCATATTGGTGAAGCTTTGCGCCTACTTCAGTAGTTTGCGCTTGTATTCCTCTAACGTGCGCTCCACTTTTTGCAGGTGATGCTCAGGGCGGGACGAATCGATCTCGCGCGGGCTCTTGTTGGTCAAAAGCCGGACGCCGATATAACCCGCCAGACCTATCGCGCCGACCACCAAAAGGAGTTGCAGCAGTGAGTAGATGATTCCAATCGTCGCCAAAACGCCGAGACCGACGACAATGACGCCTATCAAGATCAGAATCGCTTTGATTTTATCCATGAGCAACTCCCGAGAGACTAAGAATAACATCCGCTAACTTCACTTCGAAATGATCAGACGCTGATCGTGCTCGTCCCAATCGAGATGTAGCTTTGAACCGTGCCGTGAGTGTTCGCGATTGAGGTACGTGGCAAGAGTAGAAACAACTTGCGCTTCAATCGTTCGCTGCAAGGGGCGGGCGCCGAGGCGGGCATTGAAACCGTGGCGGGCCAGATGGTCTACCAGGCTATCAGTCCAGACGAGCTTGATACCTCGCTTTCGCAGTCCTTCTCGCGTTGTCAGACCGTTCAACTCCTTCTCGACGATGCGTCGCACACTCGCGCGATCCAATGGGCGGAAAGTTAAAATCGCGTCGATGCGGTTGTAAAACTCCGGGCGGAAGAATGTCTGCGCCGCGCGATCGTACGACGTGTGCGAGGTTTCCACCGTTCCGAAACCGGGTGGGTCTCCTTTCAACGTGCCAAGGTTCGAGGTCATGATCAGCAAGGCACTCGAGAACTGAGTGGTACGTCCAAAGCGATCCGTTAACCGTCCCTCGTCAAAGACACTGAGTAGAACGTCGAAGACGCCTTCATCCGCTTTCTCAATTTCGTCAAGCAGAACCACGGCGAGCGGCTGACGACGCATACGATTGATAAACTCGCTCGGCTCGCCATACATGCCCGCAATCAAACGTTCGGCGCTTCCAGGCAGCGAGTATTCACTCATATCGAGTCGAACGAAGCGCTCCGAGAGCTCGGCTTCACCAAAGAAAAAACGCGCGAGCGTACGCGCCAGTTCTGTTTTGCCGACACCTGTCGGGCCAGTAAACAGCAACACGCCGAGTGGTCGCGCCGGATCATTCAAACCTGCTTTGAAAGTCAGCACTGAACTCGTCGCCGCGCGGCACGCTTCAGGTTGTCCTATCACTTCAGTCTCGAAGAAGACTCTTACGTCCTCCTCGTCGAGCGATACTTCATCGCGCAGGAAAATCTCAGGCAATCCTGTTAACTTCACAAACTCGCCGATGATCTGGTCCTTCCCAATCTCCATCAACTGCTTCGTCTTCGCGAGCTCATACAAGCGCGAGGTGAAGTTAACAGTCTTACCGGGGAAGCCTTCGTAAGGCAGAAAGCGTTTGAACAGATGATAGATGAGAGCGCGACTCTCTGAACCGATGCGGACAGGGCTGTTTCGCTCGATCGTTGCGCAATAAGCATTCAGCGCGGTGAGTGCTTCTGCCTCCGCAAACGTCGGAAGATGAAGAATGCGAAACGCGCTCACAAATCCGGGCAGCAACCTGCGACAGGCATCCAACTCCGCCGGCGTGGCTTCGCCGACAATACGCAGCTCGCCACGTTCGACGAACGGCAAGAGAAAAGCGGCGATGCTGTCTGTTTCAGAGGAGCCGCCGGTCATAACTAACTCCGACAACTTTTCGACTGCGAGCACACCGTCGATGCGCGCAAGCTCCTCAATCACTTGTTCGCAGCGGCCTTGCCATTGTCCGAGGTATTTCATGCCCGCGATGAGTCGTCCGGCGCTCGTCAGCCAGACCTTATGCGAGGCATCGCCACCTTCGTTGCCCGCTGTTTTCGTCCACTCGCGCATCTCGCGCTCTACCTGGCGCACGGCTTCGATGAGCACCGACGTTTTACCCACACCAGTTTCGCCGACCAGCAACACGTTCGCGCGCTCGCGCCCCAGCAAGTGGGCCAATTCGGCGACTTGTCGTTCGCGAGTGTGCGGCCGCGAAAAGCTGCGATGCATCGCATCCGAACCCATCGCGTCAGCAACAACTCTCACGTGGACCAGCTCCGGCAAGCCAGGTGTAGTTGCCGCACGTCGCCTCGTTTCAGGAACGACGACTTCTTCAAGTCGAACACTTTTCGGAGGCAGGTAACGTGACAGTTGCTGCGGCGTGTGGCTCTTGAGAGAGTCCTGAACGTAAGTAGTCACAAGACTGCGCAGAGCTTTCGATTCGTAGTAATAGAACTGAATACCCAGCATCGGCAGGGCGCAGACGAGCATGCCACTCTCCTGCCGACCGTGAACACAGACGACGCGGAGCGAGACAGATTCATCACACGGATAGACGCGGCCCTTGACGTTGTACTCGGGACGTACGTCTACGCGGAGCTCCAGCAATTGCGGATCGTGGAAATCGGGCGTGCTGCGCAAGGGCTCCTTGTCATAGGACCACACGAGATACTCCTTGAGCTCCTTCAAGACCTCGCGCACGCTGCTTCCCACTGCGGCAAGCTGCACGCCCGGGTCTTCCTCGTCGTCAACGAGGCGCCCTGTATAGCTGCCTGCGAAATCCTCCCAAATTAAAACCGGAAAGCGATGCATGTTTGTCCTGACAAATTTACGTTTTCTCTGCGGCCCTCTGCGATAAGGCGGATTTCAACGCAGAGATCGCAAGGGGCCGCAGAGAATACCTGTTCATTTTTCAACACTTGGATCCTTTAACTCACGCGGTGGTTGAAGTGCCGAGAGGATGAAAGCGCGAAGCTCAGCGTTTCCGGGCTTGGCTCGTGCGAGTAAGCGCGAGCGAATGTCGAGCGTAGCGCCTTGATCGGAGTAAATCCGTAATACTGATGGCAAGCCGCCTGCTTTACTCGCCGGTGAACTGACAACCACTGGAACATAAGCTTCATTCGCGGAAACGAATAGGTGCGTACCGGCTTCGAGTGGAGCAAGCACGCCTGCTATTGGACCGTCGATACTCAGAAACTCGACGTGGCCTTCCTCCTTTAGAGACG
The DNA here is from genome assembly GCA_035275005.1 of Pyrinomonadaceae bacterium. Taxonomy (GTDB): domain Bacteria; phylum Acidobacteriota; class Blastocatellia; order Pyrinomonadales; family Pyrinomonadaceae; genus PSRF01. The sequence continues at coordinate 4,152 of DATENQ010000301.1, forward strand.
TGGTACAGCCGAATTCTCTTTCGAATAGCGATCGATAGAGGTCGCGTAGCCGGATGCGGGCAGCCCGTCCGTGCTCGTCCAGCGATGCTACGGTCATCAACGTTTTCGTTGATGGCCGATCATTCACAGAATCGCGAAGCGAGGTCCAAAGCGCGTCGAGCAGTGCGGCTTCACGAATAACGTCCTGCAAGTAATCATCGATGAGATCACCATAAGGTACACACTGGGAGGCGCAGTCTTGCAGAAAACGGTACAGATTTTGGCTGAACAAACTGTCGTCGAGAGCGCCGACATCAAGCTTCGCCAGCTGACGCTTACTCTTACTGCTGATTTGCAGAGACTTTGTGCGGCCTGAGCGCTGCCGAGCGACTCGTTCGTCAGCCCGATCCAACATACGGGCTACGCGACGTGTCTGGTCGCGAATGTAAAAGTGTTGGAGCTGACTTGCTGCATTGTCGCCAATAATGATTTCTCCCTGAGGGCGCAGCTTCTCCGCATCATTTTCGATACGCTCGAGCGCATCTTCCACGTGGTCCAGTAACTCGTGAGTGTCAACAAGCGGCACGCGCATCAATGGCGCGGCGCTGTCTTCAACGATCGCCAGGTGTGAAACATCGACAGCTATGTTTCCCTCGCGCGCATGCAAAAAAATGATGAGTGGTTGATCCGGCGTAGTGGCAGACAATCTCGCGGCGATCGGTGCGGTTACCTGTCGCTCGAGTGTGCGCTTCAACGCGCGCGCGCCCAGTTGCGGATGATAGCCGGCTTTCACGAGAAGATTCAGAGCTTCTGTTTCGACAATCAGCTTGACTCCGCGGCGGGTCAATCCTTCGCGGCTGAAGATGTCCTGAATCAGCCGTCCGGCAATTTCGCGCACGTCTTCGCGCCGCAGCCGTTCGAACGGCACGACGCGCGTGACGCGATTGAAGAACTCCGGCTTGAAGAATTTTTCCGCTGCTTGTCGATAAACCGAGGCGTCACTCTGGTTTGTTTGACGAAATCCGAGATCCGTCGCGTCTTCCTGCGCGCCGAGGTTTGACGTCATGATGATGATCGTATTCGTGAAATCAACAGTTTGCCCGCGCGCGTCGGTGAGACGTGCGTCACCCATCACGCCGAGCAGCAGATCGAAAAATGCCGGATGTGCCTTCTCGATCTCGTCGAACAGCACAACCGCAAACGGCTCGCGACGCACCACGCTTGTTAGCAGTCCTTCAGGCGCGTCGAATGTTCCGATCAGTCGTGCTACCGAGGAGTAACCGGCAAACTCATTCATATCGAAACGCAGCAGCCGGCCCTCGCCGAATAGATATTTTGCCAGCGACTTGGCGCACTGTGTTTTGCCTACGCCAGTTGGACCAAGAAACAGAAACGAAGCAATCGGTCGCAACGGATCGTTCAGTCGTGCTTTAGCAATCGTGACCGCGTCTGCGCACGCCGCCACAGCCGCGCGTTGTCCTACGACTTCGCGACTCAACGCCTCAACGACTTCCTCGTGGTTGAGCTTTTGTCGATCATCCAAAAAGCGAACGTTCAAACCGCTTCTGTCGGAAAACTCGTTGAGCGCGTCTTCGCGTCCGACATCCGCGTCTTTGTGCTTCGTGGCCAACGTGTGGAGCAGCATTGCGGCCTTGCCGGGAAAAGCAGCGTCTGACATGTAGCGGCGCGTCAAATCGATCGCGGTAGGCAGCACTTCGGACTGAAAACGGCAGCGATGCTTTTGTTCGAGCTCGCGACGATAGCCCAGCAGTATCAGCAGGTTTTCCTGCTCGGTAGGTTCCGGGATTGGTACGACGTTGAATAGATCGACAAAGCTGCGATCGAGCTCCTGAAGTACGCGCAGCGCCTCGGGTGTTATTTCGGCGAGAACGCGGACATCACGTCGCTCAATGTACGGCTTGAGCACGTCCGCGACCGTAAGCGAAGAACTACTCGAACGGCCGGCTGAGAAAAGCCCGATGAGATCGTCGAAGAAGAGCGTGTGATGTTTGCGCTGAGCTTCTTTGAGAATGGCGAGCAGCCGTGCTTCCCACTGCCCTACGTACGACATACCGGAGATGAGTCGCTGCGGTGAGAGCAGCCACACGTCACCCGCAAGATCCGCAATGCTCCCGCGCGAGCCGATGTGCATGGTTGTTTCCGACGAGCGGCGTCGTTCCATGCGTCGCCGCACAAACTCGTGAATGATTGCCGTTTTACCAACCAGACGCTTGCCGGTGAGCAGTACCGGGCGGTTGTCGTTTGCACCCAGCAAGCGCGTGAGCTCGTCCACTTCTGCTTCTCGATTCGTCGCCTGCTTCAACTCATCCGGATAGAGTGCGTTGAGTGAGCGTCCCACCTTTTCGAGCTCTGCCGCGCCGTCACTGGTTTCACTGGCGCCCAGTATGGCAAAAAAGTTCGGCGTGGGTAGCGTGTAGACGCTCGGTACATCGAGCGATAATTCTATTGACGTTATCCAGGCTTTACCTCTGACGCTCGCCGCGTCCGGATGCACAGCGCCAACGCCTGCACGACGCTCGAGCAGTTTGTAATGTTCGGTCAAAACTTCCTCGGCGCGCTGCGGTAAAGTTTCACCGCGGCCAATCTCGAACCACAATTCAGGGATGCTGGGCGTCGATGCGAAGCGCCGGCCAAAAGCCGGAACAATGACAAACATGTGCGACACTTCGAAGCGACGATTTCCCACGGCGAGTGTCAATTTCAGTATCCGATCTTCCAGCGGCGGGTAGAAACTGTAGGACGCAAACTCTTCGTGGCGAGCGGTGCGCGCGAGTTGCGTTAACTCGCGTCGCAGCTCGCGCGCCAGCCGTGCGGTGCCGCGCTGCACACTTTCGTCCTGTTCGATTGGGCCATCGAAGAAGAGCGGACGAAGCATGACGGGACGAGCACCCATTTCACCCGCCTCTTTCTCTTCTGCGTAGATGGGAACAGTGATATTCACTCGACGATTAACTTCTCAGCGGTTTGCTCATGCATGAGATCTATGAAGTCCTTCAGTATTGCTGAAACGTCGGAGTTGCTCTGCCACTCTCTGCGATCGTCAAGCGCTCGATCTTCAATGTAACCTTCGGTGCGATGGTACACGCGGCGGCGTTCACCGTGACTCGCCGGGTTAATTGAGCCGCGACGCTCGAGTGATGAAGGCGGCTTGTAGTCTTTGAAGCTGATTTCACTCGTGTCTACCAGGATATTGTGGACCGATTTCTCTTCGAGGAATGCGTGCAGACCGTGTTCGCCCTCGTAAGTTGCGCAAGCGCTCTTACCGTCGATGTGAAAGACGATTCCCGTTGTAGCGTCGGGAGCTGTCGAAAGGAACGTCGCCGGCTTCGGCGCGTCAAGGCGAATGACTATGCGGTCAAACATTTCGAACATCTTTTCTTTGACATCCGAATCCTTTAAGCCCGTAGGTAACCTGGCGGTGTAATACGCCAGCTCAACACGCATCTTTGCCGATGTCAAAACAGCGAAATAGCTATGCGCCAGTTCAAAAAGAGAACGCTTGTTCTCGCTGTATATCGCGAGTGTGACGCGATTCGGATGAGTGTATTGCAGGTCAAGCAATTGGCTGAGTAAGTTACTGAGGTCAGCTTCGAGTTGCGATGCGTTGGCAGTTGCGTCAGTAGCGCGGATTGCCTGGCCGCCGTAAAGAATGAGTAGCGCTTCATCTTCTGCCGTTGCCGTTTCTTTTTCGAGCTCCTTCAGAGCTCCGGCAAGTTTCTGGTATTCAGGTAAACGTTCCAGTGCCTTGGCTTCCCATGGTTGTTGCAAGTTATGGCGTGTCCTGGCGGCGCGGTTAGATAGTTTCGCGCGGCGTGCGGCGCGTGCGATACGCCGCTCGATCTGTAGTAATCGCCAGATGGAGTTGTGCAGCTGGATTACCGCCGGGCTGCGCTCAAGACGCTGCACGCGACGCCGTATCTCTTCCAGTCGTTTTACCTGCGCTGCCTGATTCGTTTCATCGCCAGGAGATAACGAAGCACTTCGTTTCTTCTGAGTGTGCTCTACGACGTGAACACGAAGCTGAGTACCTTCGACGCGGACATCCGCGGTCAGTTGTTCTACTCTCCTGGTTGGCGGACGCGAGTTTAGTTGGACCGCGAGCGGTAAAAGCAACTCACGCTCTATCATGCGCGTCAACGGGCGCGCACCATAGCGGCTATCGTAACCACGTCGCGCCAGACTCTCCACCGCTGCCTTTTCAACTCGCAAATTAACTCCCCGCAAGCGCACGCCGTCGCGTTGCTCGATCAAACTCAGCTCGCGCTCCGCGATGTGTTCGACCATGTCACGAGCAAGCGGAAGAAACGGCACGATGTGGTCCATGCGATTCAGAATCTCGGGACGTAAAAAGTCCTGCACGGCACGAGTGAAGTGTTTCTGCGCCGCACGAAAATACTTTTGCTCGGCGTCCAACTGAGCATGAAATCCGAGGCGTGAACGGCGAAAGCGCTCCGCTCCAAGGTTGGAAGTCATGATGACGATGGAGTTGGAAAAGTCGGCGAGTCGACCGCGTCCGTCAGTCAAACGTCCCTCGCCGAGCGTCTGCAACAACAGATCGAAGAACGAAGCGTGTGCCTTTTCAAACTCATCAAAAAGAACGACGGAAAACGGCTGCTCGCGAACACGCGCCGTCAACGTGCCTTCGCCGCCAACCGCGCTGCCGACGAGGCGTGTCACAGCAAGCGCGTCTGCATACTCGCTCATGTCGAAGCGCGCGATCCTGCCCTCATCGCCAAAGAAAAACCGCGCCAGCGATTTCGCCATCATCGTTTTGCCGACGCCTGTTGGCCCGACGAAAAGCAGCGACGCGATCGGGCGTCGCGGCCGCGTAAGACCTGCCTTGACCGTTGCCAGTAAATCGACAATCAGACTGATAGCCTGGTCCTGCCCAATCACACGCTCCGCAAACCACGCGAACGTCTGGCGACTGTCGTATGCAGCTGCTTCATCCAACAGAAACAACGGCAGGCCGGTTTCTTTCGCAAAAGTTTCGGTTACTTCGCGTGCGTCGACCGGTTCCTCTGCATGCGCGATGACGCAGTCTTGCAACAACCCACGCAGGAAACGCAGTGGACGTCCCGGATAAGCCGAATATCCGGCATAGCGCCGGTGCAAGCGATCGAGCGTGTCGAGTGCTGATGTAGTTATGAGTGGAGTGTTCGATCGAGGCAAGCGCGCTTGTCGTTTCAACTCCTTGCGATTCGAGATAGCGCTCGAACGCGGATAGTTTTCCGCGTATTGCTCGAGAATGCTCCGGCCGGCTTCGGCGGATGGTTCTTCGATCTTAAATTGGAGAAATACTTTCAGGAGCGCCGGGTCTTCACGCTCGATGAGCGATAATTGCTCGGGCGTGCATTCGACCACGGCGAGAGCCTGACTGCTCATAAACCGTTGGCGAAAGAAACTTGCCACGCCCTGCGTGTTGCCCTCGTACTTGCCGGTGTCCATCAACTCGACCAGATTGCCGAAGTGGACCACCGCATTCGTCTTCTCAGCTTCACGCCAGGCTGCATCACAACGCTCTTGCCACATTCCAAAACCACTCATACCGGCGACGAGCCGCGAGCCACTCGTGCCCCAGAACGGAGTTGACGCGAGGCCGAATTCGCCGCGCCGGCGCACGAGCTCATTAAAGATGGCCGTCTTACCAACGCCGGCTTTGCCCACCAGGAGAACACTTCGTGCGGCTTTGCCGGTCAGCGCTTCGGCAAGTCGCGCAACGGCATCTTCCACTTCGTACGCGCGTGAGAGTTTTTGTTCAGTGAGGTCGTTAGCGGTCTGTTCAAGCGCTGAGGTTTTCTTCTCTTCGAGTTGTCCGGCGCCGGCTGCGATCTGTTTCGGATTGCGAATCGTTGCCATCGAACGAATTCGCATAACACTCAATCCACGCGTGCGTTCGAGCATCATCAACTCTTTGAGACTGGTGGTAGCACGGCGGCGGATCAACTCCGCGCGAGCATGTCGCTCCAACATCGAATCGTCAGCCTTGTTGTTGACAACTTCGATCCCAAGGGCGGGAATGTAAGCGATGTAGGCATGTTCGAGATGTTTCCAATGCACGACGCCTAGTCGTAAGTCTATTGGCTCGCGCCACGTCAAACGCCGGACTGGTGGCTCAAGGCGCAAAGTGAGGTCCGTGGTTTCAATGTCGGGAGGCAGCGTTCGCCTGAAGAGCAGCGCCGGACTGTCCGCTGCAAGTAACTGAACACAGTTCCTGACGATCGCCCGCTTTAACGTTTCGGGATTGTCTCCGTAGCGCGAGACTTCCGGGAAAAACAGCGCTTCGGCGATATGCGCATCGTCATCCAGGGTGCGCAAAATGATGGCAAGTTCGATCTCAAGAGGCGGCATGGTCGAGAGTGAAAGATTATCAGGCCATTTCACGCAAAGGCGCAAAGGTGCAAAAGGTACCTACGATCTCATTTTGCTCCTCTGCGTCTTTGCGTGAAATAAACTTATCAACGGTAAAAGGATCCGCCAGAAACAGTTCGCCGCCATATCCCATACATATCGAAGGGTATTTTTGAGTGGTAAGTTGAGCGCGCGGCGTTTTTGTTGACAAGAACTTAGCTTCGAGCTAGCTTTTTCCCCACCTCTCAACTCTTCCAGGATCTCTGGGTCGTTGCCAGCACCCCTGAAGTGCGTAAGCACGGCTCTGTCGAATAACGATTTGCTCACTAGGAGAACTACGATGCCCAGTAATACTCAGCAATTTGCGAAAACATGCGAAAAGATACCGCTCAAGGAATGGACCATAATGGTCTTTTGTGCAGGTGACAATGAACTCTCACCAATGATCGTTTCTCAACTCAAAGATCTCAAGGATGCGGGGCATCATAAGGATGTCAATGTTTTGGTCTATTTTGACGCCAACGAAAGAGGAGTGCCGACACGGGTATATAGCATTAACCAGAATGGCCGCAACTGTCATTCACGTCGTAGCTTTACGTATGTCGATAACCTCGCATCCGATAACGTCACAATAGATCCCAATGCAGGCCCCGCGGCGAAAAAGTTATCGGACGTACTGAAAGACCCGCTCGAGAAAGAAGCTGAAGAAGCATTGTCGATCTTCCTCGCGTTTTGCCGGGAACAGTATCGCGCCAGACATTATGCGCTTCTTCTGGTCGGACACGGGATGATCGTGGCTAACGACGCATTCTTGCCCGACGAGTTTCCTGAAAGCTCCATCACGCTAAAGGGTCTGGGCAAAACTATGGATGGATTCGGGGGGAACCTGGACCTGTTGGGCCTGCACAGCTGCTCAATGAGTGCAATCGAAGTCGCGTATGAGCTCAAAGGCAAGGCGAAATACATGATCGCCTCGGAGGGTCAGGCTTATGTTCAAGGCTGGCCGTACCGGAAGTTACTGCAGAAACTTTTCGAGTTTCTAAATGAAACAAATGTTCATAATGGCCATAACGGTCACAATGGACAAAACGGGATCGTGAAGCCACAGTCTCAGCCTTTGGATGCTCGACATCTGATCGAGGACCTGTATTCACTGGCTTCGTCTAACGGGTTGGACTTCACGCTCTCCGGCTATTCTCAGGATCTGGAACTAATCAATCTTGATCCAAACAACTTTTCACTGCTAACACAAGCTATTGAAGAGTTGGTAAACCAGCTGAAGCTGGCTATGAACGACGAATGCTGTGTATCAGCCACGCAGTTGATTCAGTTGGCCCACCTGGAGTCGCAGAGCTACTTCAACGAAAACTATACAGATCTCTACGACTTTTGCTATTGCCTGGCAAGGAATTGCAAAACAGAGAGTCTGAAGGACTTGAAGGCGGCGTGTGAAGCAGTAATAGCGGAGTTGGAGCCTAACGACTCAATAGCCGTCGGCGAGCGCTTTAGCAAAATCGTCGTACGCTCGACGAACTTCGGCTCTCTTTACCAGCACTCACATGGTTTGTCGGTTTACTTTCCATGGACTACGCCCCTTGGCGATTCGAAAGGCTCCGTTCTTAAACGGTATAAGAAGTACAAATTCACCGCCGAGTTCCAAAAGGGACACTCATGGCGTAGCTTTCTCAAGCTTTACCTGAAAAAGACGCAGCGGAAAGCCCGAGAAAAATTTGAGGTCAGCCACGATGAAAACGTCATCCTTGCTTCCGTGGAATATGGCGTGGGCCAGCTGAGTATGCTTGAGGGACCTCAAAAGACTTCCGGCGCAAGTGGGGCTACCTGTCATTGTGCCTCTATAAAGAACTTTCCGGTTGTAGTACGAACGATCAAAGGGAAGAAGTGCCTGGTACGGAAGTTGGCAATGAGTCAGGAGTTTACGGCGGACCAGCAAGAAGCCGCCCAGCCCAGACACGTGGTCTATGCGAACGCGGGAACTTCATAAAGTCTCAATGACGATTAGAGTGCTTGCTCTATTGCTCGTCGCTGCAATCCTGCCCGGGTTCAGGCACGCTTCGCGAGCGCAGGATGCGGATGCCCCCGTCCGCATCCTGGACCGGCAACTCAGCACGAAAGCAGATAGAGAACGAGTACTCAACGAAGTTCTGACCGCCGCTCAGGAAGCTCGCGATGCCTCGGACTGGACCAGGGCCGCGGGCTTCCTGAACCGGGCGGGACGTCTGCAGTTTTGGTTATACGAGCCGGAAACTGCTTTAACCACCTTTGACGAGGTTCGGGTAATTCTAAAAAATTCACCCGAATCTCCAGCCTATATCGACAGTCTCAACGGAAGCGCCACGGTACGCACGGACGATGGCAAATGTGATGAAGCCAGAGAGTTGACCAGCCAGGCTCGCGAGCTGAGCGAGCATGTCAACTATATCGACGGCAAAGCCGAAGCCTTACTGGTCGCAAGCGCTTGCCAGAACTCTGATGACCCGCCTCAGGCAATCAGCGCGGCACGGGAGTCTCTAGCGCTTTGGGGATCCATAAACGATCGGCTGGGAATGGCCAGAGCCTACCAAACGATCGGATACTATGAATTGGCGCAAACCAACCTCGCGGAATCCACAAAAAACCATGAAGAGTCGCTGAAACTCTTCCGCGAGCTCAACATTGTCTCAGAACAAGCCGAAGCAATAATCAACTTTGGATTCATCGCTTATCGCGAGGGACGATGGGATGATTGTTTGAATTTTCTTACCCAGGCACAAGGCATGATCGATGAGCAGGCAGAGCCTTTTAAGATGGGGCAGATCATGTCAACTATTGGTGAGACCTTCCTCGAAAATGGTTTGCCTGAAGCTGCACTCAAAAAGATCGAGCTTGCCAAAGATTATTTGCACAAAGCAAAAAAACCGAAGTCTGTAAGCACCATGCTTTGGGACCTCGGAAAGGTCTATGCCGCACAGGGCAAATACGAAGAGGCTTTAACAAATCTACATCAGGCGCGCACAGACTTTCAGAAATTCCGCGAGCTCTACCTCGAAGCTCTTTGCAGCGAATCCCTGGGCAGAACTTACAGCGCAAAAGGCGATCGCGAAAACGCTCTACAGTATTTGCAGAGTGCGTTTAGTCTTTATAGTCAGCTCGGCACGACAATGGAGACCGCGCGCACGAGCGCTCTGATCGGTCGGGAATACCTGCAACAAGGCAAGCTTCAACCGGCAAGAGAACAACTTGATTCCGCCCTCAAAACCTTCGATAAACTCGGCGATCACGTCAATGGATCCGCAACTCTTTACGCGTTGGGGAAACTGGAATTAAAGAAAAACAATCTGCAGGCGGCAGAAGACTACCTGCGCCGTTCCATTGATACGACTGAAAACATACGTCGCGTCTCGACGAGTAAAGATCTCACAGCAGCATTCTCCGCGGCGGTCGACGACAGGTATCAGAGTTACGTCGAATGCCTGATGCGCCAACACAAAGCACAGCCGGACAAAGGTTTTAATGTGCGCGCGTTTGAAGCGAGTGAATCATCGCGCGGGCGGGCGTTGGCGGAAATGTTAAGAGCCACCGGAGGGAAACTGGCCCCAGGTGTCGAGCCTGCCATTAACGAAAGAGAAAAGTTTTTACGAAATTCTCTTCGAGTCAAGGAAGACTCCAAAGTTGAACTGCTGGCCAGTGACTACAAACAGGAACAGTTGGTAGCTTTGGATGCGGAAATAGCTACGCTCGAGAAGGAGCACAACCAGTTAGTCGAAACCATTCAATCCAGCTACCCGGCTTTCAAGCAAATCACACATCCGCAATCTCTGAACCTGCGCCAGATACAAGAGCAGGTAATCGCCGACGACAACACATTAATGCTCGAATTTAGTCTTGGTGAGAATGAGAGTTATGTTTGGGCCGTCACTCGAAATAACCTTGCAAGCTACACGCTTCCTTCCGAGGCCCGGATCGCCGAACAGGCTGACAGGCTCTACAAACTTCTCAAAACACAGCCAGGGTCTAATCAAACAGTAGAAATAGTAAACGCCGCGGTACGTGAATTGGCCCAGACGATCCTCGCTCCAGTGGCGTCCGAATTAAACAAGCAGCAGCGCCTTATAGTCGTCGCACATCGGGCTCTCAATTTCATTCCGTTTCAGGTTTTATCGAATCCGAAAAACAACGAGCCGCTGATCGCAAGTTACGACGTTGTCAATGCGCCGTCCGCTTCTATTTTGGCCGGTCTTAGCGAACAGGGACGGCGTCGAGGCGGTGGAAGAGTGCTCGCCGCATTTGGCTCTCCTGTCTTTGAATCGAACTATTCCGTTAAAGCCAACAATGGCGATGTTGCTATCGCGTCACTGCAAAGCATCGACTCCGCTCGTTGGCGACAAGCAGTCCGCGACATAGATCTCAATGGAGATGCCTACGAGCCTTCCGGTATTCAGCCGCTTTTCTTTGCGGGACGCGAGCTCGCGAATCTCCGCGACGTCGCCGGCGAGGGACAATCGATGATTGCCGAAGATTTTGATGCTTCGCGCGATAACCTGCTCAAGACCGATCTGACGCAATACTCGATTCTTCACTTCGCAACGCATGGCTTTCTCGATCCCGAACGTCCTGAAAACTCCGGACTGGTCCTTTCCACCATGACTCGTGACGGCAAAGCTCAGAATGGCTTTGTCAGTCTGCGGGATGTTTATCAGCTTCGCGCTCCGGTTGCCGTGGTCGTGCTAAGCGCCTGCCAGACGGGTTTAGGCAAGGATGTGCGCGGTGAAGGTTTGATAGGACTAACGCGTGGATTTATGTACGCGGGAGCTTCAAGCGTGGTAGCGAGTCTCTGGAAGGTCGATGATGAAGCGACGGCCGACCTAATGAAACGTTTTTATAAGAACATGTTGGAAGACGGGATGACGCCGGCCACAGCGCTTCGTGAAGCACAGAACAGTTTTCGTCATCATCCGATTTGGAGTGCACCTTACTACTGGGCCGGGTTTACATTGCAGGGAGATTACCGGCAAGTGGTCGCGCCCA
>DATENQ010000302.1:0-38492 GCA_035275005.1 Pyrinomonadaceae bacterium
AGGCTTGGATTCAGTCCTTCGTTGCAAACGCGCTTGATACATGACATTCAGGACCGTGAATATAAAAGCCCCGGACAATCCGCATAACAACACTCCGGAGATCCCCTCGATCCCACCCAGCAGGCGCCAACGCTGCGGCAGCACCACATCGCCATACCCGATCGTCGAATACGTCCCCAGCGAAAAATAGAGCGCGGTTTCATAGTCCTGAAAATGGTTGTTCCAGAAATAAAACGTCGCCCATATGCCGGTCTCGATCAGATGAAGCGTTGTCACCATCGCGAAAACAATGATCAGCACGAGGACCTGCCGTTTCAGCGCAACGAGATGTTCAGGTGGAAATCGTGTACTCAAAAACTGCGCGAAGATCGCAATGCCCCCGGCATGAATGACCACGCAAATCGCAACAATCACAAAGGCTATCAGGAGCTCTCTCAACATAAACCCTTCCATTAAGAGAACTTTCCCTAACTCACTGTACTGTCAATTTTGCCAGTGTTGAGTGCTTCCCTCGCGAATCTACAATGCCGCTCAACATCGAAGAATGCGCCAGGAGTTTCCTATGAACATCCCGCACTCAAACCATCTTTCCCTTGCAGTTCGTTTCTCTATGGTCGTCATGCTGGCCATTAATGCTGCATGCGCCAGTAAGAACGGGGCGGAACATGAAGCTGCGCCTCCTCCAGCCACAGTCGTCGTGGCTGAAGTGAGCCAAAGGACCGTGCCGATCTACAGCGAGTTTGTCGGCCAAACCAAGGCCGAGGAAACGGTCGAGCTGCGCGCTCGCGTTGAAGGCGTCTTGCAGAAGGTCTACTTCAGGGAAGGCTCGGCAGTCAGGAAAGGACAACTACTGTTCACGATCGACAAGCGTCCCTTCCAGGCAGCGGTACAGTCGGCAAAAGCGTTGGCTGCCAAAGCCGTTTCCGATCTGGCCCAGGCACAACAACGAACCGACGTGCTCGAAGCGCAGGCGCAACTGGCAAATGCACAGGCAACGTTGACCAGAGCTGATCAGGACGTCGCGCGACTTGCTCCCCTCGCAAAAGAAAAGGCCGTCACCGAACAAGACCTCGACGCTGCCATTGCCACTCAAAAATCAGCGCGAGCGACGGTTGAAGCGCGCCAGGCCAACGTGACTAACCTTGAAGCCGCGGTCAAATACACGATCGAACGCGCGCGCGCGGAAGTGTCTGCCAGCAACGCGCGAGTGATTCAAGCCGAACTGGAGCTGAGCTATTGCGACATCCACGCCCCCATCTCCGGCATCATCGGATTTCTTCAAGTCGACGAGGGAAACCTCGTCGGTCGTGGTGACGCTACGCTGCTCGCGACAGTCTCGGCATCTGATCCCCTACTCGTGGATTTCAGCGTCAGTGAAATCGAATATCTCAAGCTTACGGATCCCGAAACGGCCGGCAAAAAAGCCAGCGCCCTGAGCTTCGATCTACTCCTGTCAGACGAAAGCGTACATCCGTATCACGGGGCTTTCCGCGTGTTGGATCGCAGCGTCGATCCACAAACCGGAACGATGAAGGCCGAGGCCGCGTTTCCCAACCCAGGCAGCTATCTTCGACCAGGCCAGTTTGCTCGTCTCCGCGTCGCCGTCGCTCAACGAGAGAACGCGATCCTCGTTCCCCAGCGAGCGATTCAGGAGCTACAAGGCGCGAAAACAGTCATGGTTGTCGACGCAGAAAACAAAGTGGCACTGCGCACGATCAAGGTCGGAGACAAAGCCGATAAGGAAGTGGTGGTACTCGATGGTCTCACCGGTGGCGAGCGCGTGATCGTCGAAGGCATGCAAAAAGTAAGACCCGGAGGCCAGGTCAACCCCACCACCGGCAAAGAACAAACGAGCGCGAACATACAACAATAGGGAGGCTGACGGTCCATGTCTAACTTTTTCATCCGGCGGCCGATTGTTGCTATCGTCATCTCGATCCTGACGCTCATGATCGGGTTCATCGTGATCCGTGGGCTGTCGATCGAACAATATCCGTTTCTGGCTCCTCCTAATATCCGCGCGACTGCGACTTATCCAGGCGCCTCCGCCGAAGCAGTCGAACAATCCGTAGCCACTCCGATTGAGCAGGAAGTCAATGGTGTTGACCGCATGATTTACATGAAGTCGTCAAACACCAGCGACGGCCGCATGTTGCTCGACGTCAATTTCGAAGTCGGAACGGACCAGGATACCGCCAACGTTCTCACCCAAAACCGCGTTTCTACCGCCGCCGCTCGACTTCCAGCGGAAGTCAATCAACAAGGGGTAACAGTTAAAAAACAAAGCCCAAGCATCCTGATGGTGGTCTCACTCTATTCCCCCAAGGATGCTTACGACGCCAATTTTCTAATCAACTACGCCGGCATAAATCTGCGCGATCAGATCCTGAGAATTCCCGGTATTGCGCAGGTTGATCTCTTTGGCGGCACTGACTACGGAATGCGTATCTGGATCAAGCCCGATCGACTCGCGAAGCTCGGTCTGACTCCATCCGACGTCATCTCCGCCATCAAAGAACAAAACCTTCAGGCTCCGGCCGGTAAAGTCGGCGGCGCGCCAACGCCCGCGGATCAGGAATTTACCGAAACACTCAGCGCTCCCGGACGACTCGTCACACCCGAAGAATTTGAAAACATCATCGTTCGCCAGACCGGCACCGGTGCCGTGGTCCGGATCAAGGATATAGGCCGCGCTGAGCTCGGCTCGCAGGATTACAACTCGTTCGGCCGGCTCAACGGCAAGCCCGGCGGCGCCATGGCTGTTTATCTTCTGCCGGGCGCGAACCAACTCAAGGCCGCGGAAACGATCTACGAAACCATGGACCACGCAAAGGCGCTCTTCCCGCCCGACATGGATTACAAGATCGTCTACGACACGACTCCAGCGGTTGAAGCTTCGATCCACGAGATTATGAAAACATTCGTGGAAGCACTGATACTCGTCACCATCGTCGTCTTCGTCTTTTTGCAGAACATCAGGGCTACGATTATTCCGTTGATCACGATTCCGATCTCTCTCGTCGGTACGTTCATCTTTTTCCCGGTGCTCGGTTTCTCGATAAACACGCTTTCGATGTTTGGCCTCGTACTCGCCATCGGCATCGTGGTTGACGACGCGATTGTGGTGGTGGAGGCAGTGATACATCACCTCGAGCATGGTCTGTCGCCAAAGGAGGCGACTATCAAGGCCATGGGCGAGGTGTCGGGACCGGTTATCGGAATTGCGCTGATTCTGTCGGCGGTGTTTGTTCCGGTGGCGCTGCTCGGCGGCCTGGTCGGCAGCATGTACAAGCAGTTTGCTTTGACGATCGCGATCTCGGTGTTGTTGTCGGCGTTCAACGCACTGTCATTGACGCCTGCGCTGTGCGCGCTGCTGTTGAAACCACCAAAGCCGATGCGTGGTCCACTCGGCGCCTTTTTCCGCGGCTTCAATAAGGTGTTCGACGTGACGACTAACGGCTACGTTAATGTATCGCGGATGCTCGTGCGGCGCGGGATCGTAACGATCGGTATCGTCGGCGTGGTCGTCCTGGGCGCAATCGTATTTGCGAGAGCGATCCCATCCGGATTTATTCCCGACGAAGATCAGGGGATCTTTGGTGTCAACGTACAACTACCGCCGGGCGCCTCGCTGGCCCGCACCAGTGAAGTGCTCAAAAAGGTCGAGACGATTCTCGCGAAGACTGAAGGAATCGAATCCTATCAAACGGTCGGCGGCTACGGTGTTGTTACCAACACCTACCAACCTAACTACGGTTCGATCTTCGCTCGTTTGCAACCATGGGAAGAACGTCATGGCGAGGCGCTGCACGTCAAAGGAATCATGGCGAAGCTCCAAAGAGAGTTCGCGACGATTCCGGAAGGCGTGATCTTTCCTTTCAATATTCCGACGCTCGCCGGATTCGGCGCTGCATCGGGTTTCAACTTCCTGATTCAGGATCGCACCGGCACAATGACCATCGAGCAACTGGGTGAACAGACGAGATCGTTCATGGCCGCGGCGCGGCGACGGCCCGAGCTCGGAAATGTCTTCACTTCATTTGATCCGAACTATCCACAGGTCAAAGTAGATCTCGATCGCGAGAAAGCACGCACGCTGGGTGTGCCCGTCAACGAAGTGTTTCAGACGATGTCCACCGCGATGGGAGGCGCGTTTGTGAACGATTTCAATCGTTTCGGTCGTTTGTATCGCGTGTATGTCCAGGCCGAGTCGACTGATCGATTGCATGCGAGCGACATCGGGAGAATCTATGCCCGCTCGAAGACCACGAATTCTATGGTCCCGCTTTCGACGTTGGTAAACATCGAGGATACCGCCGGCACCGAAATCACAACCCGTTTCAACCTGTTGCGATCGGTGGAGCTCACCGGTTCTCCGGCGCGCGGTTATACGTCCGGCCAGGCGCTCGCTGCACTCGAAGAGGTCTTTGCTCAGACGATGCCGAAGGAGATGAGTTTCGCTTACTCATCACTCTCGTACCAGGAAAAGATCGCGCCACCTCCCGCGCCAACTTTCATCATGGCGATCGTTTGCGTGTTCCTGCTGCTCGCCGCGATGTATGAGAGTTGGCGCCTGCCGTGGGCCGTGCTCCTGGGATCGCCACTCGTCGCACTCGGCGCTCTGTTTGGAGTCTGGTTGTTTGGTTACGACAACAACGTCTACGTGCAGATCGGACTGGTGATGCTGATCGGCCTGGCGGCTAAGAACGCGATCCTGATCGTCGAGTTTGCCAAGGCCAAAAACGAAGAGGGCTTGTCACTGGAAGACGCAGCACTCACGTCGGCACGGTTGCGCTTCCGTCCCATTCTGATGACTGCGTTTGCTTTTATTCTCGGTGTCGTACCGTTGATGAAAGCCAGTGGCGCGGGTGCTGGAGCGCAGAACGTCATGGGGGTTGGTGTGTTTTTCGGGATGCTCATCGCTACGGCTTTGGGAGTATTCATCATCCCGGGCAACTTCACCTTCGTTGAGGGACTGGGTCGCCGTCGCAAAGAAAAGGTAGTTGCACCTGCCGCGCCGGTGCCGGCAACTGCTGATGCCGGAGGTGAACACTAATGAAGCGATTACTCGTAGCACTTGTTGTCGCGTGTGTGGTCCATCTCAATGCGGCCGCACAAAGTCAGCGGAAAATACCGGTGCAGACTCCGACCGTCTTTCGCGCGGACCCTGCCACGCAACCCGATCGGCAAACACTCGCCGACTTGAAATGGTTTGAGCTTTTCAAAGATGAAAAACTGCAACAGTTAATTAACGACGCTCTCACAAACAATTACGACCTGCGCCAGGCAGTCGCCAACATTGATGCCGCTCGCGCGGCCCTTGGCATCACACGCTCGGAACAGTTTCCCCAGATCATTGCCAGCGCCGACGTCATCACGCGGCGAGAGTCGCGCAGTAGCGCCGTTGATATACCCGAGCCAATCAAACGGGATCGCTCTTTCGGCAGCGTCTTACTAAACCTGCTCAATTTTGAGATCGACATTTGGGGACGACTGCGCAAACAGACAGCCGCCGCGAGGGCAGATCTGTTGGCCACTGAAGAAGCGCGCCGGTTCGTCACAACTACGATCGTCCACGACGTGGCAACGGCCTATTTCAGTTTGCGTGAATTTGATTACGAGCTCGAAATCTCGAAACGCACACTTGCTTCGCGCCAGGAGTCACTGCGTCTCATACAGCTCCGGCAACAACGCGGCGTGGCTACGATGCTCGATGTTCGGCAGGCGGAAGAACTGGTTTACGACGCGACTGAAGTAATCCCCGCGCTCGAACAGTCGATACAACAAACGGAAAATTTTCTAAGTTTTCTCACTGGTAAGAACCCGTCTGCGATCGAACGAGGAGCGAGTTTAACGGAGCAGCAGATGCCGCCTGCTGTGCCGGCCGGGTTGCCGTCGGATCTGCTGGAACGCCGGCCTGATATACGAGCGGCTGAAAATAGTTTGATTGCCGCCAATGCGCGCATTGAAGTGGCTAAGAAAGAATATTTTCCGCGCATCTCGCTCACTTCGTTTTTCGGTTACGAGAGTGGGCAGCTTACGAGTCTGTTTAGTGGCAGCAGAAACGTTTGGAATCTTGCGGGCTCAGTCACACAACCGATCTTTACGGCCGGGCGGATAAAGTCGAACATACGCTTCACGCAAGCGCAACGCGATTTTCTGCTCGTCGATTATCAACAAACGATTCAAGCGGCATTTCGTGATGTATCCGATTCGTTGATTGCGTATCAAAAGGTTCGCGAGGTTCGCACCCAACGCGTGCTCCTGGTCGAGACTCTGCGGGATCGTTCTCGCCTTTCATACTTACGTTACACGGGCGGTGTGGCGACGTTGCTGGAAGCGCTCGACGCCGACCGTGAGTTATTCGAAGCGGAACGAAGTCTGGCCCTCGCGCGCCGCGACGAGCTGCTCTCCGTTGTGCAACTGTACCGAGCACTCGGCGGCGGCTGGCAGTAATCGCCACAAAAAGGCACAAAAAACACAAAAACGATCAATGAATTCAAAACCTTCGAGCTAGATACATTTTGTGCTTTTTGTGCCTTTTCGCGGCTAATACTTATGCAATCGCGAGCGTTTGAGAGAGCTTCACTGAAGAGTGAGTCGTACCGCGTCATTGCGCTGCTCTGCGTCCTGGGCGCCCTCGCTTTGTGGGTGGTGATTCGCGGACTTGTAACGCAGAACTACTTACTCCTGCTCGGTCAAATCATTATCCTCGCTTTCGTCATCTCTCACGAAAGCGTGATGCTGCACCACATCAAAACTGCGCTTCGCGACGACGAGACAGTGGTGCCGGAGCTCTGGGTATTCAACGTCTTCATCGAGAGCCAACTGCCCACTGTCGCGCTCTTCGTCCTGCTGCTGGCCCAGTGGATGACGCCGTATCAGGTGTTAGTCGCACCCGCAATCGCCATTTACTTTTTATTCATCACGCTTTCGACGCTACGCTTGCGCCCGACTCTTACGTTGATAACCGGCCTGCTCTCCGCGCTCGGTTATCTCCTGCTTACTTTTTTTGTAGAACTTAGATTTGGCGACTCAGCACCAGCCGATCGATTTCCCTTTGCCGTCTACCTGGTCTATGCCGCATTGATCCTGGTTGCCGGAATCATCGCGGCAGTCGTCGCGCGCCAGATCCGTGGCTACGTGAGGGCGGCATTACGCGAAGCAAAACTCGAAAGCGAGCTGCAACAGATCAATCACGATCTCGACATCGCGCGATCGATTCAGCAGGATCTTCTGCCCACCAGTTCACCCGAGCTCGAACACTTCGACATCGCCGGCTGGAATCAACCAGCCGATCAAACCGGCGGCGACTACTTCGACTGGCAAGTCTTGCCCGACGGTCGACTCGCCATCAGCGTCGGTGACGCCACCGGGCACGGCATCGGTCCGGCACTGGTTAGCGCGCTCTGTCGCGCGTATGCGCGCGCAAGTTTTCTCGCAGACCACGAACGCGTTCTCGAACGTCTCAACAGTCTCCTGGCAAACGATCTCGCCGACGATCGTTTTGTTACGTTTGCGGTCATCTTTCTCAACCCGGTCAATTCGGAAATCAAAGTGCTTTCCGCTGGTCACGGACCGATTCTCTGGTACCGCCGGAACATGAACAAATGGGAGAACTTCGAAGCCCAGGGAATTCCGCTCGGAATGATAGCCGGCATGCCTTACGAAGACTCGCGTCTGAAATCTCTGAAGGCGGGCGACATGATCGTGCTGGTCACCGACGGTTTTTACGAGTGGCAGAACCCTGATGCAGAAGAGTTTGGAGTTGAGAGACTGAAGGACACGATTCGCGGGGCGCGCGATTCTTCAGCCGAAGAGGTCATCAAGCAGCTCTATACGGCTGTAAAGGACTTCTCGAAAGGCACCGAACAAAAAGACGATCTCACAGCCGTCGTGTTAAAGCGAAAGAATACGGTCGCCGCCCTCAGAAAAGAAGCACAGAATGAACTACTGGCAGTCACAGAGTAGTTTTTGGTTAGATCAATTTTGCCTTGTAAGTGTTCCCTTCTCTGCTGCACAAAGAAGATGGCCCACTTTTGGGCCACTTGGCTAGACCGGTTGTTGTTTTTGTTTGATCAGGCTACGTAATATTACGGATTTGAGTGTTTAAAGAATCTCTCTATAATGCGCTCGTTGTCATTGCTGCGTTCCTCGCACTCATTGCGCGACGACGTGTCCCCCGACGCGTTCGCGATCGCAGTTCCTGGAACTACAAATTAATAACAGTGGCAAGCGCAAACTGGACCGTAGGTCTCTTTAAACGGACAAGTTTATCTCCCCTATGCGCTGGATTTTGCCCCAAATCCCCGTCTTAGGAATCGCTCTACCTATAAGTCTGCTCCTGGTGTTCGCGCTCCCATCCCGCGCCCAATCAACAGCTTCAATCGATGGACAAGTGATTGACCAGCATGGAGCTGTTGTGCCCGGAGTGAAGATCGTAGCCAGATGCCCGGCCATCGGTGTCGAACGTGAGGCAACGTCCGACCATAGCGGCAGGTATCAATTGGCGGCGTTGCCTGTAGGCGACTATTCCATTGGCGCCAGTGCCACTGGATTTAAGACACAGTTGATGGAAGGACTACGGATCGAGGTGGGACGGAAAATAACGCAAGTCTTTCAACTCCAGGCTGGAGACGTTTCCGAACAGGTAACGGTGTCGTCTACTAACGAAGCGATCGAACGTTCGACCATCTCGGTCGGCCACGTGATCGATCGACGCATGGTCCAGGACATTCCGCTTAACGGTCGATATTTTCTCGATCTCGGATTACTCGTGCCAGGGTCAGTGGTTCCACCCCAGGGCGCCTTCTCATCAGCGCCTATCAGGGGGCTCGGATCATTCTCGATAACAACCGCAGGCAGTAGAGAGGAAACACTCAATTACATAATCAACGGTATCTCGCTTAACAATCTGACGAATAGTTCGATCACGTTTCAGCCCTCGATTGGAGCGGTGCAGGAATTCAAAGTCGATAACTCCACCTTCAGTGCTGAAAACGGCCAAAGCTCGGGTGCGGTCGTCAACATAGCAACCAGATCGGGCGGTAATGAATTTCACGGTGAGTTATTTGAGTTCTTCCGGAACGATGCACTCGATGCGCGCAACTTTTTTACTTTCACCGCCAATGAGCCGCCTCCATTCAAGCGCAACCAGTTTGGAGGACAACTGGGTGGTCCAATCATCAAGGAAAAGCTGTTCTTTTTCTTTTCGTATGAGGGTTTGCGTCAGCGGCAAAAGGTCAATCTCAACAGTCTCGCGCTGAGTGACTCGCAACGTGCCGCGGCAATCGATCCCGCGGTCGTGAAACTGCTTACCTTGATTCCGCGCGCGAATTTCGTTGATTCATCCGGCACCGCGCGCTTCGTGGGAGCGGCAGCTGCCTCAGTAACTACCGACCAGTGGAGCGTCGATCTCAGCTACAACCTCGGCAAAGAAGATCGCTTGCATGGCTATTATGCTGCGTATCGCACTGAGCTGACAGAGCCCAATCGAAACGGCAATACCATTCCGGGTTTTGGAAACACAACGTTCCAACTGCGGCAGGTTTTCACCCTGAACGAGACACACATCTTTGCCTCAACGTTGGTTAATGAGCTCCGTTTCGGCTTCAATCGTTTCAGCTCAGCCACGACTCCAAATGCACAGCTGGATCCAACTGCGTTTGGGATCAGTAACGGAATCACCGGCCCGATCGGTTTGCCGCAGATTAGCGTCGCGGGAGGACTAAACTTTGGTGGCCCGTCAGCAAATCCATCAGGGCGCGGTGACACTACCTTTCACTTCGGCGACTCCTTCAACTACCAGCGCGGGAAACATTCGTTGAAGGGAGGCGGCGAGTATCGACAGTTTCTCAATAACAACTTCAGGCAGAGTACAGGCAGTTTTAACTTTCCTACCGTCGCCGCTTTTCTGGCGGGCACGGCAAATTCGTTCAGCGTCACGCTTGGCAGTCAGTCGAGCAGTATCGCTGAAGGCGCACTGGGCTTTTTCGTGCAAGACAACTATAAGGTACGACCCAACCTCACGCTCGAGCTCGGTCTGCGTTACGAGTGGAACATGACACCCACCGAACGCTACGACCGCTTTATTGTTTTCGATCCAGTGACTGCTGCGCTGATTCGGGTTGGCACTGATATCGATGAGGTGTACCAACAAAACAATCAGAACGTGCAGCCTCGTGTTGGTTTTGCGTGGGACCCGTTCGGTGACGGGAAGACTTCGGTGCGTGCAGCGTATGCGTTGCAAACCGATCAACCGATGACGAGCGTCGTTATCGGAACGACAACCAATCCTCCCCTCGCAATTCCGTTGACCTTCAGTGGAACGATCAGACTCGACAACGCGATCAACCTGGCGCGGCCGGCAGGACTCGCGCCGCAGTCAATTGCACACGACTTCACTAACGCTTATCTCCAGTCGTGGAACTTCAATGTGCAACGCGAGCTGTTTCGGAATCTTGCTTTGTCGGTCGGTTACTTCGGTTCAAAGGGCACGCATTTGATTTCGCGGCGCAATCTCAACCAACCGATTAACGGTGTGCGCCCATTTCTCACGCTTGCGCAGTCGAGTCCCATACTTCCCGGTACGACTCTCGGCAACATCACACAGGTCGAGAGCGGGGGAAACTCCAGTTACAACGCTCTTTGGATCAAAGGCTCACAGCGACTTGCGCGAGGCTTGCAATTCCAGGCGTCGTACACCTGGTCAAAATCCCTGGATTACAACTCTTTCAGCACCGGCGGGATCGTGGGACAGGACAGTTACAACCTGAAAGGCGATCGTGGGCTTTCAGATTTCGACGCGCGCCATCGATTCGTCTTCAGCGGGATTTATGACGTGCCGTTCCGCGGCAATCTACTGCTTGATGGTTGGCAGCTGGCTACGATCGTTCAGTTTCAAAGCGGCAGTCCCGTCAACATCGTGACCAGTAACAGTACTGTGAATGGGATTGCCAACACGCTCCGGCCGGATGTGACCGGGCCAATCGCGCAGATCGGCAGTGTCGACAGGTGGTTTGAACTTTCGGTGTTTACGGCAGTGCCGAGCTTCGGGAACCTGGGCCGCAACGTCGTTATCGGACCGGGTTTTAGTAACACCGATTTTGCGGTTATCAAAAATACAAAGGTGCGCGAAACATTTCACCTACAGTTTCGCGCCGAGTTTTTTGATCTATTTAACCATGCAAACTTTGGCACGCCCGGGAATGTTGTCGGGACTCCGGCGTTTGGGCAAATTACAAGCACGCGATTTCCGACTGGTGAGTCTGGATCGTCACGGCAGATTCAGTTTGCTGTGAAGTTGACTTTATAGACGATGAAACCGCACAAATCTTTCTCGCGCAAAGGCGCAAAGGCGCAAAGGAACGCCGTAGAGACGCGGCAGCGCTTTGCTTCTTTGCGCCTTTGCGCGAGAAAGACTTTCTTGCCCATGCTCGTCGTGTGCGCATTCGCGCTGCTCGTCCCCGTTGCTCGCGCGCAGGCCACTGCCCCGAAACGCGTGGTCGTACTCTATTGGGATAACAAAGAATTTCCGGGTAACGCCAAATTTGAGGAGAGTTTCAAGTCACGATTGCAATTGGATCGCCGGCAGGACGTGGAGTACTTTCCGGAATATTTTGAGGCCAGTCGCTTTCCGGAAGAAAACACCGCCGTAACTTTTCGTAACTACTTACAAGCAAAGTACGCTAAGCGCACTGTAGACGTCGTGGTTGCGTCCGCTGATGCTCCTTTGAAATTTCTGCTTCAGTATCGGAAGGAGCTTTTTTCAAAGTCTCCGATTGTCTTTGTTGCGAACGAGCTGCCTAAGCCGGACGCTCTTGCCTCCGCGGCCGGCGCGACCGGTATTCACTATAAGGTTGCATATCGTGAAACAGTCGAATTGGTGCTTCGGTTACATCCCGGGACAAAGCGCGTTTTCGTCGTAAGCGGCACGCCGGAACAGGATCGTAGATTTGAGAAGGCTGCACAGCAGGAACTCTCCGGCTTCTCAAAGGCCGAGCTTATATACCTGACGGATCTGCCGTTAAACGAACTAATCGCCAAAACCACCAGCCTCCCTCCGGATTCCGTGATGCTCTACGTACGACAACAGTCGTTGAATGAGCAGGGAAAGCTTTTGGAGAGTTATGAAGTGCTAAGTCGAATCGCGCCCGGATCGTCCGTTCCGATTTACGGGTTCGGCACTGTGATATTGGGTTCCGGAATTGTCGGAGGTTATCTCCAGGGTCCTGAGATGAACGGTGCGAAGATGGCGGAGTTCGTTGAACGCATATTAAGCGGTACTCGTGTGCGAGAAATACCGGTTGAACAAACTCAGAAGGCAGCTATGTTCGATTGGCGCGAGTTAAAACGCTGGGGCGTGCCGGAGAGCAGTCTCCCACCCGCCAGCGTGGTGCGCTTCAGGGAGTTCACGTTCTGGGAACTATACAAGTGGCGAATAGTCGGCTTGATCGCACTTGTAATCCTGCAAACCGCTTTTATTGGGGTACTGCTGGTGGAAAGACGGAGACGGGTCCGCGCGAGGCGAGCGCTCGACCAGCTCAACGCTGAATTGGAATCCCGCATTGAGATACGTACTGCTGAATTGAATGCGAAGAGTCGCGAGCTGGAAACTTTCGCGTATTCCGTTGCTCACGATCTCAAGGCGCCGCTCCGTGGTATCGATGGCTATAGCCGGATCTTGTTGGAAGAATACACCGCGAGCCTTGACAGCGAAGGTCGTAGATTTCTACAGACGATTCAAAATTCAACCGATGAGATGAACCAGTTGATCGACGATCTGCTGGCCTACTCGAGACTTGAGCGGCGCGAGCTGACCACTGATCGGGTTGAGTTAGCACCTATTGTCAATTCGTTAGTGGAAGAAAAGAGACGTGAAATAGCGGAGCGTTCGCGCTCGATTGATTTCGTGATCGACGTCAATGGAGCAACGGCACTGGCTGATAGCAGTGGTCTGGCTCAGTCACTCCGAAACTATCTCGACAATGCGATTAAGTTTACCGGCAAGGTTGCCGCGCCGCGGATTGAAGTCGGCTCGAACGAAAACGAAGAAAACTGCGTGCTGTGGGTACGGGACAACGGCATCGGGTTTGACATGAAGCATCACGACCAGATCTTCGACATCTTTCAGCGGCTCAACGTCACACGAGATTACCCCGGCACAGGAATCGGATTAGCGATCGTGCGCAAAGCAATGGAACGCATGGGCGGGAAAGCCTGGGCGGAAAGCAAACCCGGCCACGGCGCAACCTTTTACCTGGAGATTCCGAAGTGAACATATGGCGGACCTTCGATCGACCGGGTCAGTACCCGATCCAAGCAGATCTCTCAAATTAGGGCACCGCCGAGATATTGTATGAAAGTTCTGTATGTAGAGGACGATCCAAGGGACGCCGACCTCACTTTGCGAGCGTTGTCCCAAAACGCTCCTCATATCTCTGTCGACACTGTCTCCAGCATTGCCGAAGCGTATGAGCGCCTGGCACGCAATGACGATCGCGAACCGATCGATCTCGTGCTCACCGACATGCACTTACATGACGGCAGTGGCCTGTCTCTACTCAACTACATACGCCAAAGCTCCTTGCCTCTCGCAGTGGTGATCGTCACGGGCGTCGGCGACGAAGACACCGCCGTCGCCACGCTGAAAGCTCGCGCTGATGATTACGTGGTCAAACGCACGGGATATCTCGAGCGGCTGCCGGTCGTACTCGAGAGTGCTTTTAATCATTACCGTGCCGACGCCGCGCGCCGTGCAAACCCACTGAAAATTCTTTACCTCGAACACAATTGGGCGGACATCGAAAGCACTCGCCGGCATCTAGCCGTACATGCGGATCACATCCATCTCGACGTCGTGAATACACCGCCGGAAGTGTTTTCAACCTTGCGAGAGAAAGCCACTACTTACGACGTGGTTCTCATGGACTTTCACTTCCCTGAAACAAATGCGCTGCACACGTTGAGACAATTGAGTCTTAACGCAACTCAAGACGCACCCATTGTTCTGGTTTGCAGCGAAAGCGATGAACAACTGGCTCGACAAGGCCTCAAGCTCGGCGCCTCGAGCTGTCTCGTAAAGCGTCCCGGTTATCTTTACCAACTGCCATGGGAGTTGGAGCAGGCACACGCTCGCGCTGATTTACAGCGCCGGGAAGCCGCGCTGCATGCAAGCGAAGAACGTAGCCGTGCCCTCCTCAACGCCATACCCGACTTGATGTTCCTTCTCGACCGGGATGGAACATATGTGGACTACCACGCAAGTAATACGGCGGCCTTGTTGAAACCGCCGTGCGAATTTATTGGAAAGAAGTATACGGACGTATTACCGCCGGACCTGGCCGCCAGGATCTCCTGGAGTATCGTTGAGGCGCGCCAATCGGAGAAGCCGGTGCGTCTGGAATATGCCCTTCCTGTTCCGCAAGGTGAGCGGGCTTATGAGGCATCGATTGTGAAATGCGATGGTGACAAGATCCTGACGATTGTGCGCGACATCACCCAGCGTAAACAATCAGAGCAATCGTTAAAAAAAGCACTCGACGAGGTCGAACAACTCAAGGACCAACTTCACAAAGAAAATATTTATCTGCAGGAAGAGATCCGCGGCGCCAGCAACTTCGGTGAGATCATTGGGCAAAGCGAATCGTTGCGACGAGTCTTGCACAAAGCCGAACAGGTCGCGCCGCTCAACACTACTGTTTCCATTTTTGGCGAGACTGGTACCGGCAAAGAGCTCCTGGCCCATGCTATTCACAAGCTGAGCCCGCGCTGTAATCATGCATTAGTAAAACTGAACTGTGCCGCGCTCCCCGGCACTCTCATTGAGAGCGAGTTGTTTGGTCACGAGAAGGGCGCTTTCACGGGCGCTGATACGCGACGCAGCGGACGGTTTGAGATCGCGAATGGAGGAACGATCTTTCTTGATGAAGTCGGAGAGCTCCCGCTGGATTTACAAGCCAAGCTGTTGCGCGTGCTTGAAGAAGGTGAGTTTGAACGAGTCGGGGGAAGTCGCACGGTAAAGGTGGACGTGCGCGTGATTGCCGCCACCAATCGCAATCTCGAAGAAGCCGTGCGGAAAGGAATCTTTCGTTCGGATCTGTATTACCGGCTTAGCATCTTTCCGATTACCCTGCCGCCGCTCCGGGAACGGAAAGAAGATATCCCGATCCTGGTCAATCATCTGGTGAAGCAGTTGAGCCAGAAGCTCGGCAAAACCATCGATGCAATTCCCCAGGACACGATGGCGAAATTGCGAAACTATCCGTGGCCGGGCAACGTGCGCGAGCTGAGAAACGTGATTGAGCGCGCCGTGATCATTACGCAGGGATCAAAACTTCATCTGATCGATGATCTCGATTCGCAGGCTTTGGAGTTGGAGATCCACGAAAAGATCGGTGCATTTGCCGATTCTGTCCAAACCGGCGAGACACTCGAAAAGACTGAGTACAACGTTATACTGCGCACACTAAAGAGCGTTCATTGGAAAGTGGAAGGCCCGGGTGGCGCAGCCGAACTGCTGAACATTCATCCCAGCACGCTCCGCTCAAAGATGCGTAAGCTCGGCATCGAGCGCCCACGATTTACAACACAATCTAACTGACTATCTGTGCTTCTTTGTGTCGTTTGATGAACGCGATTGCCTCTTCCGCGTTAGCCACACAAACCGGGATATCAACATCCCCAGGACTAATGAGCGGGGTCTCAAAAGAAAGCATTGCCTCGCGCACCCAGTCGACAAGGCCGGGCCACATCTTTCCAACGAGGAGCAATGGTGTGTACTCGAGGTGACGAACCTGTAGCAACTGCCAGATCAACATCGTCTCCAGCACAGTGCCGATACCACCGGGCGCAACGATGAACGCATCCGAGGCGAGTACGAAATGATGTAGACGAGTGAAGAATGTGCGATGCTCGAATGCGAGCTCGACGAATGGGTTTACCTCCTGCTCGAATGGAAGGTCCACTCGTATGCCCATCGATTTCGATTCACCGGCGAGATCGACACCGGCGTTGGCGGCTTGCATCAGACCGGGACCACCGCCGGTGATGATGTCGCAGCCCATTTCGGCCAGGGCATGCGCTGCTTTTTTCGTTTCATCATAAGCAATGGTGCCGGGTTTCGCGCGGGCCGAACCGAAGATAGTTACGCGATACCGATCTTTGCGCGACGGTTTTAGTCGCGTCAGGTTGTTGACAACATCCCAGAGGCCCAGCACCGACTCGATCAATACCTCTTTAACGGCATCCTCGTCAGCCAGGCTTACCACGTTCGTTCTCGATATCGTGCCAGTTGTGCTCATATGTTCTTTCCGTTCCTTCTCAGCCTGCGAAGCTCTTTCTTAGCCTGCGAAGCTTCTTTCTTAGCCTTGGAAGCAGAACCCGAAAGTTATTTTTGACTCCAACCTTCCGGCTTCGCCGCGTCTACAAGGGTCAAAAGCCATTACATCGGCGGCGAAGCCGCATCCCTCAAATCTCGATCTCATCGTTGAGTGCAGGGCACTCGGCGTGGACACCGAAACGTTTCTTCAGTTGGTCACTGAACGCTTTGCGCGCGCGGTCTTCGCCATGCGTGACGATCGTGCGCGGGCGCGATGGCGCCATCGCGCCAAACCAGTCGAGCAAACCATTCTGATCCGCATGCGCACTAAACCCGCCCATCGTGTGGACCGACGCACGCACCGGCACCTCTTCGCCAAATATCATCAGCTTCTTAGCACCATCCACGAGCTTGCGCCCGAGCGTTCCCGGCGACTGAAACCCGACAATCAACACCGCGGTCTCCGGTATCGGCAGGTTATGTCGCAGGTGATGCATGATTCGACCGCCGGTACACATCCCACTTCCAGCCATGATCAGACAAGGCCCTTTGACACCGTTCAGCGCTCTCGATTCTCCTGGCTCTACACACGGCCGCGCGCTGGCCAGACCACGGCCCAGGTCGCCTGACTGGACCATCGACAATGCTTCTGAATCAAACAGCTCAGTGTTTGTTCTGTAAATCCGCGTCGCCTCGACCGCCATCGGGCTATCGATATAAATCGGAAACGGCGGCAGCGTCTTTTTCTTAAACGCTCCAGCGAGTAAATAAAGAAGTAATTGAGTTCGCCCAATGGCGAAGACCGGCACAAGTATCTTTGCCTTATTCTGAATCGCCTTCGCGATTATCTCTCTCCCTTCGATCGCAGTGTCGTACAGCGAGCGATGGGTGCGGTCTCCATAAGTTGATTCCATGATCACCGCATCAGCCTCAGTGAACGGCACCGGATCGTTGAGCAGAGGCGCGCCGCGTGGTCCAAGATCACCCGAGAACACAATCACTTTCCTGTGACCATTCTCCGAGACAGTCAGTTCCACACTGGATGATCCGATTACATGACCCGCGTCGACCAAACGCGCCTCAACACCAGGAGCGACTGGAAAACGCTCGTCGTATTTGACCGCCACTGTTAGCGGTTTGAGCTTACGGACATCTGCCTCCTCGAAGAGCGGTTCGAGTGGCGGCAATTTCGCACGCGCTCGTTTCTGGTTTTGCCGTTTTAGATCCTGGCCCTGGAGATTGAGTGAGTCTTTAAGAACGAGTGTGGCCAGGTTAATCGTTGGCCGGGTGGCATATACCGGTCCTTTGTATCCGTTGCGAGTGAGCAGTGGTAAACGACCAATGTGATCGAGGTGCCCATGCGTGAGTAAGACTGCATCCAACTTGCCGCCTTCGATTTGCGCTTTGCGACGGTTCTTCGCGCTCTCATCTTTCCGTCCCTGGAAAAACCCGCAGTCGACCAGGATGCTGGCGTCTTTGGTAATGACGTGATACGCCGATCCCGTTACATCACCTGCGGCTCCAAGAAAACGAACCCTCATACCTCCTCCTGAACATCAAAACGGCCAGCGCCACTCGACCACGTCCGGCCTGTCGATTCCAAACTCGTGCGCGTAATGACGACAAGAGATCTGCATGTTCCTGAACTTCTCCTTCGCATGAGCGCCCGTTGACTGAAGCTTCGGAACACGATCGATGACATCGATGGCGAGCGTGTAACGATCGATCTCGTTATCGATCGCCAACTCCATCGGCGTGTTGATGTTCCCGCGCTCCTTGTAACCGCGAACGTGAAGGTTCTTGTGATTGGTCCGGTTATACGTCAGCCTGTGAACCAGCCACGGATAACCATGGAAGTTGAACACGATCGGCTTGTCCACCGTAAACAGGCTATCGAAATCGCGATCACACAAGCCGTGCGGATGTTCGCGATTCGTTTGTAACTTGAATAGATCGATCACGTTGATGAAACGAATCTTCAGCTCCGGAAATTGCTCGCGCAGTAACGCCGTCGCCGCTAGTGCTTCCTGCGTGGGAATATCGCCGGCGCACGCCATCACCACGTCAGGTTCCTGCCCGGCATCATTGCTGGCCTGCTCCCAGATGCTGATGCCCTTTGTGCAGTGTGTGATCGCCATGTCCATATCCAGATACTGCAAGTGCATCTGCTTATCGCTGACAATCACGTTGATATAGTTTTCGCTGCGCAGGCAGTGATCGGCAACGGACAGTAAACTGTTGACGTCCGGTGGCAGGTAGATACGCGTGACTTCGGCGCGTTTGTTGACGACTACGTCGAGGAAGCCCGGGTCCTGATGAGTAAAACCGTTGTGGTCCTGGCGCCAGACGGTTGAAGTGATTAGCAGGTTTAGTGAAGCGATCTTCCGGCGCCATGAGAGCTCGTTACAGATCGACAGCCACTTGGCGTGCTGGTTGAACATCGAATCGATGACGTGTGCGAATGCCTCGTATGTCGAGAAGAATCCGTGTCGCCCGGTCAGCAGGTACCCTTCCAACATTCCTTCCAGCGTGTGCTCGCTGAGCATCTCGATGACACGCCCGTCGGGTGACAACTCGCCACCATCGCTGTCTTCAGGAAAATACTCCGCGATCCAAAACTTTTTGCTGGCCTCGTAAATCGCATCGAGTTTGTTCGACGTGTTTTCATCCGGACCAAAGACACGGAACGTGTTCATGTTCAGTTTCATCACGTCGCGCAGAAACTGGCCCAGCGGCCTCGTGTTCTCTGCTTCGATCTGGCCGGGCTTTTCGAACGTGCAGGCATATGTTCTGAAGTCAGGCAAACGAAGTGTCTTTTTTAATTGCCCACCGTTGGCGTGTGGGTTGGAGCCCATGCGGCGGTTGCCGGTCGGAGTCAGCTCGCGTAGTTCGGGAACGATGCTACCGTTGCCGTCGAACAGTTCTTCAGGCTTGTAACTGCGCATCCACTGTTCGAGCAGTTTTAGATGCTCGGGGTTTTTCTTCACGCCGGCCAGCGGCACCTGGTGCGAGCGCCACAAGCCTTCTACCTTGTGGCCATCGACCTCTGCCGGCGCAGTCCAACCCTTTGGCGAACGAAGCACGATCATGGGCCAACGCGGACGCGTAGCTACACCTGAACTCCGTGCTTCCTGCTGCAAGCTCCGAATAGTGCTGACACAATGATCCAGAGTAGCGGCCATCGCCTGGTGCATCGTTTTCGGCTCGGAGCCCTCGACGAAGAGCGGTGTATAACCGTAGCCCTTGAATAGATCTTCAAGCTCCTCGTGAGAGATGCGTGCAAGCAGTGTCGGATTGTTGATCTTGTAACCGTTTAGGTTGAGTACCGGCAGGACCGCGCCGTCTCGAATCGGGTTGAGAAACTTGTTGATGTGCCATGAAGTGGCGAGTGGACCGGTTTCCGCCTCACCATCACCGACTACGGCAGCGACTATCAGATCAGGATTGTCGAAAGCAGCACCACAAGCGTGAGATAAAACGTAACCGAGTTCCCCGCCCTCATGAATTGATCCCGGAGTTTCGGGCGTGCAGTGGCTGCCGATTCCGCCGGGAAAAGAAAACTCCTTGAAGAAACGATGCAGGCCTTCTTCGTCCAAACTCTTTTCCGGATAAATCTCCGAATAGGACCCTTCGAGATAAACCGGCCCCAAAACACCTGGTGCGCCGTGTCCGGGACCGGCCAGGTAAATCATGTCCTGGTCAAACGACTTAATCACGCGATTCAGGTGAGTATATATAAAGGACAGGGCCGGGCTGGCGCCCCAGTGTCCCAACATTCGATTCTTGATGTGTTCCGGCTTTAAGGGTTCGCGGAGAAGCGGATTACTCTGCAGGTAGATCATTCCCAAAGCGAGATAATTACACGCGCGCCAGAAAGCGTGAGTTTTGCTCAACTCCTCATCGTTAAGCGGCGCGTGCGTAATCGTCGCCCGTGCCGTCCCATAAGCTCGAAGGTCGCTCACTGCGGACTTGCTTGCAATCATAGTCATTTCTTTCACCACCAAGGCACTAAGTCACGAAATTCATAAATCAATTTTGTGCCTTTGTGCCTTCGTGGTCAAAGTCGCTCAATGGATCACGATGCCGATACTGAGCCGCAGATTGTCCTGTCGCGTGCCCTGGATCACGAATGGTGTTCCGACTGTTTGAAACGGAGTCGGCGCCAGCACGATTCCCGTTTGCTGATCGCCGCGATTGATAATGTTCCAGTCAATCTGAAAAACCCTTACATCGAGCTTGTTGTTGAGCTTGATATCGAGACCGCCACCGAAAGCCATCGCGAAACTGGTCTCGTTTGTATGGAAGTCGCTGATGCCAAACAGCGCCGGTAGTTGCGGACTATCGACATCGAGTTTCTGAACGGCGACTCCGAAGAGTGCGTGCCCGAAGGGCTTGAATGTTGGTCCATCTTCGGAATTGTTTTTTATCTGAATGCCGCCAAGGAAATTTTGCAGGGTTGTATCCACAGTGCCATTTCCCAGCGGCCGGTTGAATTCGTCTTCACGCAGATGGAGCGAATAATCAAACTTGGCCCCGACGTATTTGTGGAAGTTGTAATTGACGGCCAGGTTAAAGCCACGCAGAGTTTGCCTGTCTCCCAACACGTCGTCGACTGCCGGACTCCCCGTGTCACCCGCGAGGTTGTCAACGAATAGAGCGGAATAGCCACCAAAGAATTCATATTTCTTGTAGTCGTCCTGCGCCAGTGCAGTGGTCGTGGAAAGTAGAACCAGAGTTGCCAACGTCACCAATCGCTTCATAAAGATCTTCCTTTCGTGCGTTTTTATTGGGGGGGCGTTGCGATTTTTAGTGTATTGGCGCGACGACAGGCGGATAACTGTCAGTATTGACAGGGGATTATTTCAGTTGCGGCATCAGGTAGAACATCATCGCGATGATGGCGTAGACCGTGACCAGTTGTACTCCCTTGTACCAATTGCCCTGGCCATCGCCGCTGATGAGTGCTCCAATGATCACCGCGATGAATAATGAGCCGATCTCCGCGCGGCCAAAGGCGAGCTCCAACGGCTGCGGAGCGACGAAGTAACTTGCCAGAACAAGTAACGGAGCGACGAATAAAGCGATCTGTATACAGCTTCCCGCGGCAATACCGACTGACAAATCCATCTTGTTTTTTCGCGCCATCGCGATTGCGGATCCGCTTTCGGCAGCGCCGCCGACAATCGCGACGAATACGATACCGATGAACAACTGCGACATGCCGAGCGCCTTGCCGGTCTCCTCAGCAGCGCCGACGAGAATCTCACTCATCCAGGCCGCCAGCACTGACGACGCCAGCAAAGTGATTACCGCGCGCGGTACGGACCAATGCTCTTCGTGATCGGCGTGACTCTCAGACTCGACGCTGGCAAATGAAGACGTATGCGTTCGTAGTGAAAAGAGAATGTAGAGGGCGTAAGCAATCAACAACAGCACGGCGATTCCGATGTTGAGCAGCTGTTCCTGACGGATCACCTCGTTTGGTCCAAACACGCGGCTAAATGCGCTTGGAACCGTCATGCTCACGGCGGCCAGGAACATCATCGTGCTGTAGGCGCGTGCGGCTGTCGCATTAAAACGCTGCTCGTGATAGCGAAGCCCGCCTAGTAAAAAAGCAATGCCGAGCGCGAGCATTAAGTTAGAGAGTATGGCGCCGATGAGCGACGCTCGCACCATCTCGAGCAAACCTGCCTTCAGCGCGACAAAGGCGATGATCAGTTCCGGGGCATTGCCAAACGTAGCGTTCAACAGGCCTCCGATAGCATCACCGGTGCGATGCGCGAGTTGTTCGGTAGCAGCGACAATTTGCGCGGCAATCGGAACAATCGCCACCGCGGCCATGAAAAACAGCACCGGCGCGGAGACATGGGCCAAGTGTTCGAGAGCAACCGTAATCGGGATGAACAAGAGGAGCCAGTTCATCGGACTACGCAGGAAATTGCTGAGCGGCGTTCGCGGCGTTCCAACCTCGGTTAAATCAGAAACTGCGCTTGCGGTAGACATGTTCATCTCCTTTGGTTCGTTTTTCTCTGCGCCCTCTGCGTTCTTTGCGATTAATGGCCGCTTCAACGCAGAGGTCGCAGAGAGGCGCAGAGGGCAGAGAAAACTAAAACCCGTAGACAATCGGCGCCAGCAAGAGCACCACGGCGCCAACGATTAGCGTCAGTGGGGCTCCCACCTTCACAAAATCAGAAAAGACATAGCCGCCGGGTTTTTGGACCATGAGATTGGTCTGAAACCCCGCCGGATTGATGAATGCGCTCGATGCTCCGCTCATCAACACCATCGCGAACGGAAAAAAACTGACACCGAGACTGGTCGCTAGCGAAACGGCCACGGAAAACATGAGCACTGCCGCTGCAACGTTTGTGATCACATTCGTCAGGAGCACCGTGCCGATGTAGACCGCGGCCAGCGCTATCATCGGACTCTTACCGCCGATCGCCGCAAACCAATTTGCCGTCTCTCGCGCGAGACCCGTTCCCGTGATCGCCGACTCCAACCCAACCGCTGCGCCAAGCACGACGATCGTTTGCCAGTCGACGCTTTGCCATAAACGATCGATCGTCAAACATCCGGCCAGCAACATAGCCATCGCAGCCAACAACGCTGCATTGAGCATGCTTGTTATTCCAGTCGCCGCCAGAACCACCATCCCGACTGTGATCGCCAGTGCAACCACGGCGCGATCGATTCGTTGCACGCGAAAGCCCTCGAGTCTCTTGGTCAGGATGAAGTCTGCTTCACGGCGGTTCTCATAAAAGAATGCATCGTCAACTTCGACCACGCCCGCATCGCCGGCTTCAAGCCGAAAGTCCGCGAGCGGTTCGCGAGGGGCCTGGCCGTTACGCGAAACGCCAACCAGCATCAATTGATAAGGACTGTCAGGCAGCGGCAGGTCGCCGATTTTGTGGCCGATAGCGGGAGAGCGAGCCGACAACACGACTTCAACAAGCTGGTGCTCGTGACGGCGGCTGAACATCCGCGCGGCATAGGCCGGTATCAGTCCAATCGTGGTCCATAGTCCCGGCAAAACATCAGCGGGCGTCGAGAAAGCCAGCAGATCTCCGGTCTCGAGCTTCGTGGTGGGTTGTGGTTGTGCTGTCGTGCCGTTGCGAGAAACTGACTCGAGAGTGAAACCCACGGGCTGTGCTAACCCAACCTGCTCGAGTGTCTTTCCTTTTAGTTTTGAATCTTCGATCCGGAACTCACTTCGATAGGCGCGCTTTTCGATACCGGTTTGACTCGCAGCTCGATCCCGCAATAAACGCGAACCGATCAACATCATGTACGCCAGACCGGCAATGGTTGCGGGTATGCCGACCCATGCCGGATCGAAAAAACCAATCGGCTTGCCTCCAGACAACTCACCTTTAGCAACTGCATCCGCAACCAATCCGGCAATAATCAGATTTACACTCGTACCAATCAGAGTGATCGTGCCGCCCAGTAGCGCGATATAACTCAGACCCATGAACAGTTTTGAACCTGTTAGACCAGTGCGACGCGTAACATCTCGCACCGCCGGAATCATCATCGCCACGAGCGGGGTGTTATAGAGAAACGCACTGACCATCGCGATTGGAACGAAGATCCTTAGTTGGGCCATCCTGATCGATTTTGGCAGTCCGATGATCTTTTCCGACAAAAGTGAAATTGCTCCGGTCGCATACATGCCGGCGGCCACCGGATAGAGCGCTGCAACCGTGATCACGCCGGTGTTGCTGTAACCTTTGAGCAGCGCCGCGGGAGGTGCGAGCCGTAAAGTCATCGCGGCCGTTACTGTCCCGATAAAAACAAGCCAGATCGGAAGCTTGTTCCACACCAGCATCACAAACATAGCAATCAACAAGACCAATGTGATCCAGGCGGGAGTTGTCATTTCGTGGCTCAATTACGCGGGTGACATTCGGCGCACTGAAACGACGAGATATCACCCAGGTTTATCGGATGTTTGAACGGCTCGTTGCCCTTGTGGCAGGTCTCGCATTTCCGATCCGCGAGCGCGCCGAGATCGACGGGATGTTGAAACGACTGGGCCTTTACAAAAGAAGCGTTGGCTGAGTCAGCCAAAACAGTGTGACAGATATTGCAATCGTTCCGTATCACCTTTCCCGTGTTGCTTACGTGTTCTCCGTCATGACAACGGAAACAACCGGTGAAATAGAAATGCCCGAGGTTGTCCGGGTGCGCCTGCCAGTCGGTCTTCATCTCCGGGAAGGTGTAGGTCTGGAAGATTCGCTGCACTTCGCCGATAGCAGATTGGACGGCCGCATTCTTGTTCGCGTATGTGTCTGCATAGTTTGTGCGATAAAACTGGTCTAACTGCGAAGCAATCGCGCTAACTGCTTCGCCGGTCGTGTTGTACGGCTTGCTCAGAATTTCGACTGACTGTCGCTTTAGATATGGCAACGAAGGATCGAGCCTGCCCGACGCAAACGACTGATCGACGGCCTGGTCCGGAGACAAATAACGATGCGCCGGTCGATTGTGACAATCAACGCAGTCCATTTTGCGCTTTTCTGCGTTAGCAATTTGTTCCGGCGGGAGAGGACGATTGCGGTCGTAATATTCAGTCACGTTTCCCTGGCGATCCTTGACGCGAATCCAGGGAATGACTTGCCGCCGCTCATCGGACGAGATGAACGTGACTTCATTATCGAGATTCATGTGCCAGTGAATCCCGGCGACGACTCCCGTCTTCGGACTGCCGCCACCGACGTTAATCAGCATCCGTGTTTGACGAAGAGAGTTTTGTTCGTCGTACGAATAATGACTGTAGGTCTTGAGCTTGGAGCCGTGAAATTTTTCGGACCAGTGACAGTGTCCACAAGTCTGATCGGCCGGGCGCAGGTTGTGTACTGGAGTCGGAATCGGCCGCGAGTAAGTTCCGCGAATTAACGAGATGAGTTGGCGTGTACCGGCCATTTTCGATCGTGCATACGCCTGTGCGCCGGAACCGACATGACAATCGACGCACTCTATGTGCGCGTGCGGCGCCACCTGAAACGTGACGTATTCCGGATTCATCACGGAATGACACGTCCGACCGCAGAAGGCTACCGACTCCGTGTATTTGTACGCCTTATAACTGCCGAAGGCGCTCATGGAAACGAACAGAAAAGTGAAGATAAGGAGAAAGGCAGCGATGCGACGCTGGCGCGGCTCGTTGAAATCGATCGTCGGATAGGCGCTGAGATCGGATGACGGCGACAGGCGACGCCTGCGGCGCTCGCGGATCATTCCGACGATGACAATGAGCAAACCGAAAATCAGAACTGAGGGGAGGAGGATGTAAGTGACAATGCCGAAGTAAGGATTGTCAGTGTCCTGCGTAAAGTCGATCAGCAACAGCAGAATGATGCACGCCAGACTTGTAAACGCAATCACGAGTCCGACGAAACTCACGTAGTTCCTGATCAGACTCTGAACGCTCGATGCTTTTGTTGGCTCGTCGCTCATTTAACCCTTTAATGACTTTGCTCGAAAGTGCCTTTACAACCTATCGCTGCGGCTTCGCCGCCTGATGTCGTCTGGAGATCAAGAACTATCCTGAAACTTGACTCCATCGCCCCGGCTTCGCGGCCTGATGTGAGGCGGGGCTCTGCCCCGCCGTCAGGTTTTGAAATTTTGATTTGGGCTAAGCCCCTGGTACGGGCTCTGCCCTAAAAGTTTTGGGCCAAAGGCCGAACCAGGGGCCTAGCCCAAATCTCATAGGGGGCTTTTAACGGCGGGGCAAAGCCCCGCCTCACATCAGGCGGCGAAGCCGCAACCATGCGTACGTTTGAAGCTGCAACCACGTACCTTTGAAGCCGCAGCTACACGTGCGTTTACGGCGTAGCTTTCAGGTGTTTCATGTGGTCCACCAGCGCCCTGGCCTGATCGGCGGTGACGCCTTTCTCGCCGTAGGCGGGCATGTGCGGTGGCTTCTCGGCTTTCTTGCCCTTCAGCACCACCTCAATCATCTGGTCGTCGGTCATAGCGGTATCGAATTTCTTCTCCGCTTTCTTGCCGTGACACATGACGCACTTGGCTTTGTAAAAGGCGTCTGTGTCTGATGGTTGTTGAGCGCCAGTGCCGGCAGACGCTACCACGAGCATTCCCAAAACAAATGTTATTGCTATCGTTCCGATTGTTATCGTCTTTACTTTCATCTATTCACCCTCCTCAAAACCGCCAGGCCGAACCTTTGTGACAACGTGTGCACACAGAAAAATCGTCACCACCAAACGCTCTCTTGCCGTTGTGACAAGTCATGCAACTAAACCCACGAGCGGAAGCGTGATGATTGAGCGGGACGGGCGCGGCCACGTCTCTACGGCCGGCACGAACCTGATGACAATCAAAACATTGCGAGCTGTCGTGATCGTCGTGACTGAACCCTCTTCGAAAAGCGACAGCGCGCGTTGATGCCCTGACCAGCGGCTCCGGCCGGTGGCAAACTCCACACGACGAAATATCGCGCCCATTCGCCTTCGCTTGCGGTGTGTGGCAGCTAAAACATGTGTTATGCGCACTGATCCCGATCGGAATCGTGAAAGCCACGCCACGATTGAACGGTCGATGACAACTACTGCACCTCGCACCGGCGTGAAGCGAATGATCGAACCGGCTGCCAAAACTTCGCAGCGACGGAAATGCCTTCACTGTTTGACCGTCTGTATGACAGATCGTGCAAATCGGACCGGAGCCACTGGCAAACAGCGGCTGATGACAACCAACACAAGGCGTGTGTTTGTCTTTTCCGGGCAAGGTTGGTTGCGCAGCATTGCTTTCCCGCCGGTGACATAACAGGCACGGCAGCCGCGAGTGATTCGGATTGTCGTGCTGGAACTTCGAGTAGTCTTCCTGCGCGAACGCCAATTCTGAGAGGCAGGCCATGACTATCAAGGCAGTTCCCAATTGTCTGTACTTCCTCATTTCGAGCGATCATTGACTCGACGACTTCGGCAGTGCCGCCACGTGACTGAGTGGCAAAGGTCGACTGCCAAACACAATGTGACACTTGACACAAACGAACTGAGCGTTGCCCTTCCGCTGGTCCATTTCGTAGTTCAGCACGCCACCGTCGTCCGCGGTAGCGGTGACGTGACAACCCTCCGCGCCGCCGCACGATTTCACCGCCACCTTTGCTGTATTCGCGACGTCGTGACATTTCTTGCAATCGATTTCAGCGTGTACTTCATGCCGAAACGCGCCGGCCGAAGATCGCCTGCGCCACGCTGCCATCGCCACGGGATCGTCAAATCCAATCGACTGGGCTAACTTCTGATCAAAATCAGCTTGCGTGTTAACAACGGCAGGCTTATGACAACTGTCACAGTTCTGCGGTAACGGCGGGAGCTCGCTTTCCTGGTTGTGACAAGTGAAACAACCACCATGAGTCAGCGGCGGCGACTTGAACGTTCCCTTCTTCAACCAGAACGCGTCACCATGATCCTTGGGCGGCTTCGTCGCGAATTCCTGTTCTGAATCGCCCTGCGGATTACGAGTCTCGTGACAAGTAGCGCATTCGCTATCCTCATGTTTCGCGTGCGGGAAAGCGACTTTGAAATCGGAAACAAAGTCCTTCCCTTTTGGCGACGCATAGAACGGTTCGCCAAGACTGGGAAACGGAAAGCGTGACGTATCACGAGGACTAGCTTTGACGTGGCAGTTCGAACAGATCCGCGGCGCAGGTCTCTCGCGCGCGAAGAATTGCCGGCGATGGCAGTTGATGCACGACTGGTGATCGGGAAACTCGGCGATATCAGGAAAGGCATCGCTCTCTTTGCGGACGACATTCCAGTTCTGCGAAGGAAACTTGTGACAGGTCTGACATTCGAGCCGGTGCCTCTCGTTGAGGTGCGAGAACCGGGAATAATCAATACGCGTTTTCCCGGCCGCGTCGAAAGCCGCAAAGAGACACAACAGGCACAAGTGGCTTTGTAAGATCGTCTTACTCATTCCTGACGTCCGAAGTAGAAA
The DNA here is from genome assembly GCA_035275005.1 of Pyrinomonadaceae bacterium. Taxonomy (GTDB): domain Bacteria; phylum Acidobacteriota; class Blastocatellia; order Pyrinomonadales; family Pyrinomonadaceae; genus PSRF01. The sequence continues at coordinate 28,286 of DATENQ010000302.1, forward strand.
CGCAATGACGTGTAAGGCAAGTGAGCGTGATAATTCTGCGGCCTTGGACCAACAAGCACGCTTTCGCTGTAGTTGTAGTATTGATACCCGACGTTCCAATCCAGTCGCCGGTGAAGCTTTATCGCCAGCCGTGTGTCGGGAGACTGAAAACTCATCGGGTATGAAGTGACGAGGAAACCCGGATTGCCGGTGGGATCGGAGATGCGGTTTCCTTGCCCGTTGTCTTTGTTTATTCGATAGCCGAAATACAATGTCGCGCGGCTGGCAAGCTGGCTCACCGTATCGATGAAGAAGAAGTTGTTCCTCATGAAGTACAGGCTGCGCCCTTCCGAGTGATTGACGCCGTTGAAGAAGTAATTCACGACGGCATTGCTGTTGACCCAGTTGTAGTTGTACCCGCCATGGATCGAGAATCTTGGCGTCGCGGCCCAGTCAACCACGGAGGTAAACACTCGCGATTTGATACTGACGCCGAAATCTTCGAGCGACACTCCCGCAATCTCCGAAGGGTTCGCATTGTTTCTGGTGATCAGCGCGAGGTTGAAAGACAACTTGTTCGTCAGTGCATACCGAGTCTTGGCGCGAATGTATGTGTAATCGTAATTGCCGAGACGCGAGAAGACGTTGTCGGCAGTGCCGTGCTCAGCGTCGAAATAGATGGTCCAATTACTCGCCGGACGCGACTTAAACCCTGCCAGGATAGCGTGAGTATTATTCTCCTGCTCAGATTGACTCGTCGAAGTAGGCGGCGCCGGCAGCGAACCGTTCGAACCGAAATCGAAACCATTGAAAAACTCCTCGATGCGGCGATGGCCGTAGCGATAACCGAGGTGAATCGAGTGCCGGGCATTGAACTGATAGTCGCCTTCGATTGTGTTTTGGTATTTGCGGTAATTCGTAATTACGTCTGCAGGCAGATTATTGAAACCAACGGTGTCGGTCCTGGTGCCGCCTGTTATTGGTCGGGTAACCGAGAAAAAATCACTGAATGATCCGAGGCCATTGATCTCGAAATCTTCAATACGAAAAGTGTTGGAGATTCGGAGCTTGCTGGTGGCGAGCCAGGTTACGCCGACATCGCCGATAGTGTTGGGCCGCTCGACATCCTGCGAGATGGTGTACGTGCCGAGGTTGAGAGTGTTGGGTGTGGAGTTTGGTGGACTCGGTGGAAAGCCGGAGACGCGTGCGTTCCAGTTAAGCCCGCTAAACCCTTCGCTGAAGATCGAGTTTGAGGTCGCGTTGCTGTAGATATACCGGGCCGATATATCGAGTCGTTTGCCTATCAGGCTGTGCAAACTGAGCCGTGTGTAGTTGACCTTTCCTCGTGTCGGTTCGTTTCGATGAAAGCTATTGAGGCTGGCGGTCGTCGGGTTGACGTTAATGCCGGGGTTTTGCCCGAGATCGATGAAGCTGTCGTCGCGGAAACGGCGAAAGCCTTGCATAAAGGAATAATCGATTGGTCCAAGCTTGCCGTCTACGCCGAAGCGAAAGTCGTTTGCACGCGAACGCAGCTCGGTGAGCAACAGAAATTCGTCTCCGCCGACGTGATAGTTTGTGAAAGTTGGTCCGTTGTAACGCTCGGGCGAGAAGCCGACGTTGAATCTTATGAGGTCGTTCTTGGGCAGGATCGTGAGATCGAAGTCGCCCAATTGTTGTTTCGTATCAAAGCCGTGCTCGCCTGTTACTGGATTGGGTGGAACGCTGAACTCCGGCGGGCTGAAGATCCAGTTCGGGTTCGCCAGGGTGTTCAGGAACCTGAAGTATTTGAACCGCCGGTAAGAACCATCGAAGCGATACCACTTTGGGTTTTCGACACTGATGCGCATCTGCCCGTACGGATCCGCACCCCAGCCGGTTGAGGTAACAAGGAGGCTGTCAAAGAGTCCTCCGTTGTGACCTTCTTTCGCCTTCAGGAAAAAGCTCGTATCGAAGAGACGTGGCCCCGCACTGTAGTTCAGATCGCTGCGATACTTGTTGTGATCCCCATCGACGCTGAGCCCCCGGTAACCAAACTCAATACTCGACACCACTCCATAATGGCCCAGCGCATCACCGTTTCCGTTGCTCGACGGCTGCGGACTTGGGCTTGCCGCTGGTTGCTGCGCGTGAACATCCACCAGCACGATCAGCACCAGTAAAACCATCCACAGATTACGCGGATTTAGTTTCATCATCTGAAAAACACCGGGCTCGTGCGCGAGCCGTGAATCTTGATGTGACAATTAGTGCAACTGGCGTATTGCGCGTTCTGGTTGTGCGTTGGACCAGCCGGCTCGTCGGCGCCCACACCGTGATCGACGGAATGACAGGTCAGGCAGAGATGATTGACCGCGCTGAATTTCAGCATTCTCGGATTCGCGGATCCGTGCGGCGTGTGACAGGCTACGCATCCGTCGGTCTTGACCGGAGCGTGCTCGAAAGTAAAAGGCCCTTGCTTATCGGCGTGACACTTGATGCACGCCGCGTCGGCGCCAACCGCCAGCCTCGTCTGTTTTAGTTCGAAACCGCCGTGCGGATTGTGGCAGTCGCTGCATCGCATGGCGCCTTCGAGGACCTTGTGATGTTGCGGCATGGTGAACTGGTGTTTGACTTCACTGTGGCAACCCAGACACAGCTGCGGCTCACTGTTCTTTAGTAATTTGACGGTGGAGAAATTCGGCTTCTCTGCGTTTGCCGGAGTGATGAAAGTGTTCGAGCTCGCGAGCTGTCTGCCGGTGATTGAGCCGTGTGACGAATGACAATCGGTACAACCAACATCGTTGCGCCAATGCTCACCACGGCGGAAGTTGTTGTGCTCCTCTCTTCCGGCGTGGCAAGTCAGACAGATTTCGGAAATCTGCTTGGATGATTTGTTTTTGAACGAAATGATCTTTGCCGGATCGCCTTCTTCTACGTGCGCCTTGCCCGGTCCGTGACACGCCTCACAACCCGTCACCTTGTTTTTCCAACTCGCCAGGCCACTCAGCCTGGCGTGCGAAGTCGGGACAAAGTTTTTGAATTGATCCTCGTGGCAGTCTTTGCACGCCTCGCTGCCGACGTACTGATCCTGATTGGCGATGGTTCGGGTGGAGAAATGACCGGAAGTCACCCACGCACCGAGCGCGAGTAAAGCCGGCATCAGCACAACTCTGACCTTTTTCTTCATGACTCCTCGTTGAGTAGGGACGACGAGGAGATCCTAGTAACAAGCTGCCGGTCTTGTTACTGGCAATTCTGACAGTATTGTCCTTGCACCTTTTGTGGTCTTTTGTGGCTTCCGGAGGGGCATTCATGTCTAAGAACCTCATTACAGTTGACGGAAATGAGGCCGCTGCATCTGTGGCCTTCCGCGTGAGTGAGGCAATCGCCATCTTCCCCATCACGCCGAGCTCGCCGATGGCCGAGTTGTGTGATGAATGGGCCAGCCGCGGCAAAACAAATCTTTGGGGGGTCGCTCCCGAGATAGCCGAGATGCAGTCGGAAGGCGGTGCCGCCGGAGCCATACACGGCGCCTTACAAGCCGGCGCGCAATCGACTACCTTCACCGCCTCTCAGGGCCTGCTCCTCATGATCCCAAACATGTACAAGATCGCCGGCGAGCTGTCGCCGTTCACAATGCACGTGACTGCCAGGACACTGGCGGTACACGCCCTTTCGATCTTCGGCGATCACTCAGACGTGATGGCGTGCCGTCAAACCGGTTTTGCTCTTCTCTGCTCAAACTCGGTACAGGAAGCACACGACATGGCCGCGATCGCACACGCTGCGACACTCGAGTCACGCATTCCCTTCCTCCATTACTTCGACGGATTTCGCACCTCTCACGAGGTCGCAAAAATCGAGGAGCTTAGCGACGACGATCTGCGCAGCCTGATCTCAGAAGAAGCCATTTACGCTCATCGACAACGCGCACTTACTCCCGACCGGCCAGTGCTGCGTGGCACGGCGCAAAACCCTGACGTGTTCTTCCAGGCGCGTGAAGCCGCAAACAGTTATTACGACGCGACTCCGGGCATCGTCGCCAACCTGATGGCAAAGCTCGCGGAAAAAACCGGCCGCTATTACGGTTTGTTCGAATACGTGGGCCATCCCGACGCCGAGCGAGTCATCGTGATCATGGGTTCGGGAGCGGAAACGGTGCACGAGACTGTCGACTACCTCGCCGCACAAAACGAAAGAGTCGGTCTAGTGAAGGTACGGCTCTATCGTCCTTTCCTGCGCAAGGCGTTTATCAACGCGCTGCCGAAGAACGTCAAAAGTATTGCCGTACTCGACCGGACCAAAGAACCGGGCGCGCCCGGTGATCCGCTCTACCTCGACGTGATTACGGCCCTTGTCGAAGCACGCGCGGAAGGAGAGTCAAGGCTCGATCCAAACGTGGTCGCCGGCCGCTACGGTTTATCGTCGAAAGAATTTACGCCGGCGATGGTGAAGGCTGTCTTTGACGAACTAAAGAGTCCCACGCCACGCCGTCACTTCACGATCGGAATCATTGACGACGTTACGCATACGTCGCTCGCCTGGGATCCGTCTTTTCGCACCGAGAAAGAGGACGTTTCCACCTCATTGTTCTACGGCCTCGGCGCTGACGGCACAGTCGGAGCAAACAAGAACTCTATCAAGATCATCGGTCACGAAACCGATCGCTTTGTGCAGGGCTACTTTGTTTACGACTCTAAGAAGTCAGGCGCAATCACGGTTTCACACTTGCGCACGAGCCCGCGGCCGATCCGCTCGGCGTACCTCATTGAGCGAGCGGGCTTTGTGGCGTGTCATCAGTTTGAATTCGTCGACAAGATCGACATGCTGGAATACGCCGCTCCGGGCGCGGTCTTCCTGTTGAACGTGCCGGGTGATGCCGAAGCAGTATGGGATCGACTACCGCGCGAGATGCAGGAGCAGATGATTGAGAAGCGCATTCGCTTCTTCGTGATCGATGCTTACGCCCTCGCAAAGCAAGTCGGAATGGGTGGGCGCATCAACACCATCATGCAGACCTGCTTCTTCGGCATTTCCGGCATCCTGCCGCGTGACGAAGCTATCGCGCACATCAAGAAATCGATTGAGAAGACTTATGGAAAGCGCGGACCGGAAGTGGTGCGACGAAACTGCGAAGTGGTGGACCAGGCACTCGCTCATCTTCACGAGATTCCCGTGCCGGCGACTATCTCCGCTACGAGGTCGCGCCCGCCACTCGTCTCGGAGCTCGCGCCGGATTTTGTGCAGAAAGTCAGCGCCGTGATGATGGCGGGAAAAGGAGACCTGCTTCCGGTGAGTGCGTTTCCTGTCGACGGCACGTGGCCGGTCGGAACGGCAAAATGGGAGAAACGTAATCTCGCTCTCGAGATCCCGGTCTGGGATGCGAAGGTTTGTATCCAGTGTAACCAGTGCGCGCTCGTGTGCCCACACGCGGCGATACGCGCGAAAGTTTATGAAGATTCAACGCTCGCGGATGCGCCGCCGACGTTCAAATCAACAGCTTACAAAGGCGCTGAATACAAGGGGAAGATGTTCACGATCCAGGTAGCGCCGGAAGACTGCACCGGCTGCAACCTCTGCGTGAATGTGTGTCCGGCCAAAGACAGGACCAATCCGAAGCACAAAGCGATCAACATGGAGCCTCAGGCGCCATTGCGCGACGCCGAGCGTTCCAACTACGACTTCTTTCTCAATCTTCCCGAGCTCGATCGCGCCGACGTCGTGCGTCTCGATCATAAAGGCTCGCAGTTTCTCGAGCCGTTGTTTGAGTACTCGGGCGCGTGTGCCGGTTGTGGTGAGACTCCTTATCTAAAACTGCTCACGCAACTGTTTGGCGATCGCCTGCTCATCGCAAACGCTACCGGATGTTCTTCGATCTACGGCGGCAATCTTCCGACCACGCCTTACACAACAAACAGCGACGGCAGAGGACCGGCGTGGTCCAACTCCCTGTTTGAAGACAACGCCGAATTCGGATTCGGTTTTCGCCTCGCGCTCGATGCTCATATCACCGCCGTAAACTTTCTCGTGAAACAGCTCGCACAAAATATCGGCGAAACACTCGCGCAGGAACTGCTCGAAGCAAACCAGGACGACGAAGCCGGAATCGCAGCCCAACGCGAACGAGTCAAGGTGTTGCGCACGAAGTTGGCCGAGCTGCAATCACCGGAAGCACGACGGCTCGAAACGCTGGTTGATTACCTCGTCAAGAAGAGCGTATGGCTGGTAGGTGGTGACGGCTGGGCTTACGACATCGGCTACGGCGGACTCGATCACGTCCTCGCTAACCGGCGCGACGTCAACGTCCTCGTGCTCGACACCGAAGTTTATTCAAACACCGGCGGCCAGCAATCAAAGGCGACGCCGCTCGGCGCAGCAGCTAAGTTTGCGGCTTCCGGAAAGCCAGTTGGTAAGAAAGATCTCGGTCTGTTGGCGAACATGTACGGGCATGTGTACGTCGCCCGTGTTGCGTTTGGGGCGAAGATGCTTCAGACGGTGCAAGCGTTTCGCGAGGCCGAAGCTTACAAGGGACCGTCGCTGATCATCGCCTACAGTCACTGCATTGCGCACGGCTACGATATGGCTAATGGCGCGGCGCAACAAAAGCTCGCGGTTGAATCGGGAGTCTGGCCGCTCTACCGGTTCGATCCTCGTCGTATAGCGAACGGAGAGGCACCACTCAGTCTCGACTATGGACCACCAAAAGCCAAAGTGGCCGATTACATGCGCAACGAGTCGCGCTTCCGGATGATTGAGCGGGCTGATCCCGCGCGCTTCAAAGGCTTTCTTGAGGATGCACAAGCCGCAGCCGAAAGACGTTACCTCGTCTACCAGCAACTCGCCGGCATGAAAGTACCCGCGTTCGAGCCGAAGGATGGAAATGGAAACGTCAATGGAGACGGGGAGGAAAGCAAATGAATCTCTCTACCACCTACATGGGAATTCCGTTGCCGAGCCCGATGATCGTCGGCTCGAGTCCGCTGACGGAAGATCTGGACCTGGTGAAGCGACTCGAAGATGCGGGCGCGTCTGCGCTGGTCCTACCTTCGCTCTACGAAGAAGAGATTACGTGTGATCAGTTGTCTGACTTCTTTTCGTCTGAAACGTACGAGGACTCATTTCCAGAGGCATCGAGTTATCTTCCTGATGCAAGCTCGGCGCCTGGGCCGGATCAGTATCTCGAACACTTGCGCCGTGTTAAGCAGGCCGTCGGCATCCCCGTGATCGCCTCGCTGAACGGCAGCACTCCGGGCGGCTGGACTCATCACGCTTCTCTTATGGAGCAGGCCGGCGCCGATGCGATTGAACTTCATCTCTATCACGCCGCCAGCGATCCCGGGATCAGTTCCGCCGAGGTCGAGCGTCAGTTGCTTCAGACGGTTTGGGAGGTCAAAGGAGCGGTTGATATTCCGGTCGCGGTCAAGATCTCACCCTTGTTTACCGCCTTTGCGAATTTTGCGCTGCAAGTCGATGCGGCCGGCGCGAATGCGATAGTTCTCTTCACACGCTTTCATAAGGTCGACTTTGACGTCATCGAGCTTGAAGTGTTGCGCAGAGTGGAGCTCTCGAGCTCGGCCGATCTCGATCTGCGACTTCGCGGCACCGCCGTGCTGGCCGGACGTGTTAAAGCATCGCTGGGGATCACAGGTGGAGTGCACAGCGCGCTCGACGTGATCAAGGCAAACATGGCTGGAGCTCATGTTGTGCAACTGGTGTCGGCTCTCATGCGACATGGCCCAGGCTATTTGCGAACGCTGCGCACTGAAGTCGAAGCGTGGATGATCGCGAATGAATGGAATTCTCTTGAGGAAATGCGTGGCAACATGAGCTTCCAGCGAATTCCCAATCCCGCCGTCTACGAACGCGAGACCTTCAGGCGCATGTTTCAAGTATCTTCAAGGTGAAACTCATGACAACCGGACCAGGCTTTACCATCATTGATAGCGTGCTGCATCCCACTGATTTTTCAGAAGCCAGTAGAGTTGCTTTTCATCATGCTCTCAAGACTGCTCTGTTGGCGCAATCCAAGCTCACGCTGCTACACGTCTCGAGCGGCGGAACTTCGGAGTGGTCCGACTTTCCGGGAGTGCGCGAGACTCTCGAGCGTTGGGGAATGTTACCGAAGGGAAGTCTGAAATCCGCGGTGGGCGAGCTTGGTATCAATGCCAGTAAGGTGATGGCCGATGAGAGTGAGCCGGTTGCGGCCGTCATTCGTTACCTGGAGAAACATCCCACTGATCTAATCGTGCTGGCTACGAGTCAACGTGACGGGCGCGTTCGCTGGCTCGGCAAGTCTGTGTCAGAACCGGTTACTCGCAAAGCGGGACAAATGACTCTGTTGATCCCTGCCGATACTGAGGGCTTCGTGTCTGAGCGTGATGGATCGATCAACTTAAAGAAGATACTTATTCCGATTGCTCGCACGCCTTCGCCTCAGCCGGCGGTGAGCACGGCTGCTCGATTTGTTGAAAGATGGAAGTGTCCGGAAGGAACTTTTGTTCTGGTACACGTCGGCAAGTCAGACACGATGCCGGCGTGTCGCTGTCCTGAAATACCTGGCTGGACCTGGGAGAAAGACATACGAACGGGTGCGGTCATCGAAGAGATCGTCAACGCCGCGAGAGATCACGAAGCTAATTTGATCGTGATGTCCACTGACGGGCGCAACGGTTTCCTCGACGGCCTGCGCGGCAGCCACAGCGAAAGACTCCTGCGCCACGGCGCCGCCCCCTTACTCACCATACCCGTCGGCTCCCGCGCTTCACGCCACCTTACTTAAGCCACAAAAAGCACAAAGTAAAACCCCGGTTTGGGATTTCCTTTTGTGCCTTTTTGTGGCTAGTTCATATTTTCAGTTCAGAAACCTGCTCAACAACAATGCAATTACGATGGTCGAGGTGATTGTCACCAGGCCAGGCAACATGAAACTGTGGTTGAGCAAGTACTTTCCGATCTTCGTCGTGCCGGTCTGATCAAACGAGACAGCGGCCAGCAACGTGCCGTACGTCGGCAGGAAAAAGATTCCATTAGCGGCAGGATAAAGCGCCGCGAGTGTAAAGGCCGGTAACTTCAATGCCATGCCCACGGGCATCAGGATCGCCACAGTCGCAGCCTGGCTGAACAGCATTGCCGAAAGCACAAACATCCCAATCGCAAACGTCCACGGATACACCTGCAAGAGACTCGAGATGCCGCCGACGATAAACGTTCGATTACCTTCGAAAAACGACGAGCCGAGCCAGGAGATTCCGAGTATGCAAATGATTGCGGTGATACCGCTGCGCATGATCGTTCCCTTCAACGCTGCTTCGGGCGACGCTTTGAAGACAACCAGGATCAATCCGGCAATTGCGATCATCACGATCATGATCGCCATGCCCATGCTCACTTGATCGATGTCAATCGCACCGTTTACACCGGCAACCTCGTATGCGGGTCGCAGGTTTGGAAAGATCCCAATCAGCACCACGAGGGCGATACCCAGCATGAAAAGCAACATCGAGCCACGCGCGTTAAAGAGGTTCTTCCCTTCGATAGCCGCCGGCGCTGCGACTGTCTTCACTTCACCAGTCGCAAGCCGCTGCTGATATTCTTCATCGGCGTCCAAACTCTTCCCGCGCCACGCAACCGACAACGCTCCGATCACAACGCCGAGAAAAGTCGACGGAATCGTGATCGCGAGCAATCGCGGCAGTGAAATTCCCTGTGTGAGTAAGAACCCGAGCACGGCTACGGTGGCCGCGGAGATCGGAGAGGCGATTACGCCCTGGAAGCCGGCGATCACGCTGATCGAGAGTGGGCGCTCAGGCCGGATCTTGCCGTTGCGCGATACTTCGGCGATCACGGGCAACAGTGCATAGATGACATGCGCCGTGCCTGACGCCATAACCAGCACGTACGTCACGATCGGCGCCACGAAGGTGATGTACTGCGGCCGCCTGCGCATGATTTTTTCCGCGACTGAGACGAGATAGTCGAGACCGCCGGCGGCCTGCATGGTCGCTAGCGCAGTGATGACTGCGATGATCATTCCCAGGACGGATTGCGGAGGGCCACCGGGAGGCAGTCCGAAGATGAAGACGAAAACGAGCAGGCCGATGCCGCCGACCGTGCCGAGTGCTATTCCGCCGAGTCGTGCGCCGATAACAATGCACGCCAGCAGGATGATTAACTCGATCCAGATCATAAAGTTTTTTAGCCCTATTGATTAGAACAAGTCAGGAAGGGTGGCTTGCCCCCGCCGTCGGGA
>DATENQ010000303.1:0-4304 GCA_035275005.1 Pyrinomonadaceae bacterium
GCGCGGGCAGGTAATTTCGAAGCCCGGCAGCATTACGCCGCACACGAAGTTCAAGGCAGAGGCTTACGTGTTGACGAAGGAAGAAGGAGGGCGGCACACGCCGTTCTTTACTGGTTACCGGCCGCAGTTTTACTTCCGCACCACGGACGTGACGGGAGTGGCGCACTTGCCGGAAGGTGTGGAGATGGTGATGCCGGGCGACAACGTGGCGATGGAGATCGAGTTGATCGCACCGATCGCGATGGAGAAGGGCTTGCGCTTCGCTATTCGTGAAGGTGGTCGCACGGTGGGAGCCGGCACGGTTTCGGATGTTGTGGAATAGGTCGTACTTAATTCTATGAACGAAAAAATTCGCATTCGCCTCAAGGCTTATGACCATCGCGTGCTCGATCAGTCAACGACCGAAATCGTCGAGACTGCAAAGCGCACGGGTGCTCGTGTTGCTGGTCCAATCCCTTTACCGACGGTGAAGAACAAGTGGACCGTGCTGCGCTCGCCGCACGTCGACAAGAAGTCGCGCGAGCAATTCGAAATTCGCACACACAAGCGGCTGATGGACATTCTCGATCCGACGCCGCAAACGGTGGATGCGCTGATGAAGCTCGACCTGCCGGCAGGCGTAGACGTCGAGATCAAAGCATTTGGCAGGCAATAGGTCATATAAGTCCTATAGGACCTATTAACCAGGATAGACAACATGATTAACGGGATCATCGGAAGAAAAATCGGCATGACGCAGATCTTTGCGCCGGACGGCACGGTCACGCCAGTGACGGTCATCAAAGCTGGCCCATGTGTCGTCGTGCAAAAGAAGTCTGCGTCGGGTCCTGACGGTTACGATGCCGTGCAGCTCGGGTTGGTGGACGAAAAGCCGCAGAAGTTGAAGAACGTTTCCAAACCGATGCGCGGTCACTTCGAGAAGACCGGCGGCGGCATTCCGCCCACACGGATCTTGAAAGAGTTTCGTCTGCTCGAATCGGGCGACGGCACAAACGTGGGCGACAAAGTCCTCGTCGATCAGTTTGCCGACGGCGAGATGGTTGACGTGATTGGTCGCTCAAAAGGTCGCGGTTTCGCGGGCACGATCAAGCGTCACCACTTCAATCGCGGTCCGGAGTCGCACGGTTCGATGAACGTACGTGCGCCGGGCTCGATTGGCGCGTCGGCGTATCCGTCGCGAGTAGTCAAAGGAAACCGGTCGTCGGGTCACATGGGCGATGCTCGCATCACCACAAAGGGCCTGACAGTTGCTCGCGTCGACGCCGAGAACAATATTTTGATGATTCGTGGCGCGGTGCCTGGAGCTAACGGCAGCGTAGTGGTTGTCCGCAAGGCGACAAAGAAGACTTAGTAGGAGTTAGTGATGCCGACAGTCAAGGTGCGCAACATACAGAATGAAGAGGTTGGAGAGGTCGAGCTGTCTGACGTTGTTTTTGGCGCGCCTCTAAACCAGGGTTTGATTCACGCGGCGGTGCGCAATTTCATGGCCAACGCGCGTCAGGGCACTTCCGCGACCAAGACTCGCGGCGATGTCTCGGGCGCCGGACGGAAGCTCTGGAAACAGAAGGGCACCGGCCGTGCTCGCATCGCGTCGCTGCGCTCGCCACTCTGGAAGGGCGGCGGCAACGTGCATGGACCACAGCCACGCGACTGGTCCTACAACATGCCGAAGAAGATGCGTCAGGGCGCGCTGCGCTCAGCACTTTCGGAGCGCGTGCGTGAAGGAAATGTGTTCGTGGTTGAGGGCTGGGATCTCGAGAAGCCGAAGACCAAGGATTTTTCGCAGTCGTTGGGCAAGCTCGGTTTGGCGGGGAAGACGCTGATCGTCGATTCGCTCGATAACGAGAACCTGATGCTGTCGGCGCGCAACCTGCGACACACGAAAGTGGTGAACAGCTTCGGTCTGAATATCTACGATCTGCTCTATCACGATCAGCTGGTGCTTTCACGTGACGCGGCAACGGAGCTCGAACAGTTGTTGGGTAATAGCAAGGGCGAGACATCGCCGGAAACGCAGGAGGCGGCGTAAGAGATGAGAACAGTTTGGGACATCATCAAGTCGCCGGTGATTACGGAAAAGGCGCTGGCCGCAAAGGAAGAATCGCAGGACACGCAGCAGTTGCTGACTTTCCGTGTCGATCGACGCGCCACCAAGCCGGAGATCAAATCGGCGGTCGAGACCATCTTCCAGGTGAAGGTGGACCACGTCCGCACGATCAATTTCATGGGCAAGATGGCACGGCGTGGACGGTTCGAAGGTCGTAAGCCTTCCTGGAAGAAGGCCTACGTAACTCTCAAGCAAGGCGAGAAGCCGGTTGATTACGGCGAGGCTATATAGCGGAATAACGAGATGGGCATAAAGAAACTTACGCCGACATCGGCGGCGCGACGTTATCAAACGTATCTGACGCGTGACGAGTTGACGGTTGGGGCAGTTCCCGAAAAGTCTCTGCTCGAGCCAAAGAAGCGGATTTCCGGACGCAACAACGACGGCCGTATTACCGTGCGACGTCGTGGCGGCGGTCACAAGCGCTTTTATCGAATCGTCGACTTCAAGCGCGACAAGGAAGGCGTGCCCGGACGCGTCACGCAGATCGAATACGATCCGAATCGTTCGGCTCACATCGCGCTGATTACTTATCTTGACGGCGAGAAGCGCTACATCATCGCGCCCACGGGTCTGGAAGTCGGCAAGGAGATCATGAGTGGCGCCGATGCGGACATTCTTCCGGGTAATACGCTGCCGCTGATCAATATCCCGCTGGGTACGCAGATTCACAACATCGAGCTGCGACCCGGCAAGGGCGGGCAGATGGCGCGCTCGGCAGGAACCTTCGCACAGTTAGTTGCGAAGGAAGGCGAGTACGCGCAATTGCGCATGCCGTCGGGCGAAGTGCGGCGGGTGCCTTTGGTTTGCAGGGCGACGGTGGGCCAGGTCGGCAATATCGAGCATGAGAACGTGTCGCTTGGTAAGGCAGGCCGATCGCGCTGGAAGGGATTGCGACCGAAAGTTCGCGGTGTGGCGATGAACCCGGTGGACCACCCGCACGGCGGCGGCGAAGGCAAGACCTCGGGCGGTAGAAACCCGGTGACGCCGTGGGGTCAGCCGACACGCGGTTACAAGACGCGCAGCAATAAGCGCACGCAGAAGATGATCCTGAAGGATCGGAGAACCAAGTAATGGCTCGTTCAGTTAAGAAAGGCCCGTTCATCGATAAGGGCATCGTGAAGGCGGTTGAGAAGGCCCGCGCGGGCAGCCAGCGACCGCCGGTGATCAAAACGTGGTCGCGCCGTTCGACGATCACGCCCGACATGGTTGGACTTACGTTCGGCGTTCACAACGGCAAGCGTCACCTTCCGATCTACGTGACGGAGAACATGGTGGGCCACAAGCTCGGTGAGTTTGCGCCGACGCGCACGTTCAAGGGCCACTCGGGAACTAAAGTCGAGAAGGCAAGCAAGGTCGCGGCAGCACCGGCTAAATAAAGGATTCAAAGATGGAAGCAACAGCGAGTGCTAGATATTTGCGAGGTTCGGCGCAGAAGGCCCGGCTGGTCGTGGATATGATTCGCGGCAAAGACGTCAACCAGGCGCTGGCGATTCTTCGCTTTACGAAGAAGCGGGCCGCCGGCCATATCGAGAAGTGCATGCGTTCGGCCATAGCCAATGCCAACGAGATTGCTGAGAAAGCAAACATCTCGATCGACCCGGACGATCTCTGGGTGCGCACGGCTTTTGTCGATCGTGGACCAACAAAGAACCGTCGTCGTGTGAGACCTGCGCCGCAGGGTCGCGCCTATCGAGAGCAAAGACACTTTTGTCACGTGACGATCTCTCTGAGCAATGATGAGCGACCGTCGGCGGATGGCAAGCGCAACGAAGATGCAAAGCCTGAAAAACTCGCGGAGAGCAAACGCCGCAAGCGTGGCGGCGCCGCGGCGGCGCCACGAGCGAAACGTGCGGCTTCGAAGAAGGAAGAGCCGGAAGTAACTGCTGAAAAGCCGGCCACGAAAAAGGCTTCGAAGAAGAAAGCCAAGACCGAAGAGTAAAGTTCAGCACTGGAGAAGATTGTGGGTCAAAAAGTTCATCCATACGGTTTTCGACTCGGCTACAACAAAGACTGGCACTCGCACTGGTTTGCCAAGCGACAGTTCGGCGAGTTTCTGCTCGAAGATCTGAAGTTGAAGCGCGATCTCAAGCAGCGTTTTGCCGGCGCGGGCGTGTCGCACGTCGATATCGAGCGGGCCGCGAATCGTCTCAAGATCATCATCTACACGTCGCGTCCGGGCATCATCATCGGTCGC
>DATENQ010000304.1:0-2270 GCA_035275005.1 Pyrinomonadaceae bacterium
GCGTTCTGTGGGGTCTGGTCGGGGCCTGAACGCGGCGGGGGATGATAAAGAAGCACGGCGACTTCTTCCAGGCGATCGAGCTGTGCGCCGGGTTGAATGAGAATATGATGGGCCTGCGTGGCGCTTCCGCTCTTCACTTCAACAACTCGGCCCACGTTCAAACCCGCTGGATAGATTCCGTCCTGACCGGTGGTCGTCACGTTGTCGCCGACTTCAACTTTCTCCGTCCCTGACACGTAACGCATCTCGATCAGCGCCACTCCGAGGTCGGCCCGGCCGCGCACTGAACCGAGCGCGCCCGATTGTCCGAGTTGACCGACAACTGCGCCGGCGCCTGCTTTCTCGTCGGTGAGCAGCATGACCTGTGAGGCCCAGGGACTGACGGTGATGATGCGTCCAACGATGCCACCGGCAGTGACGACGGGCATATTCATTTCGACTCCTGAACTACTGCCACGATTGATCGTGATCGTGTTGAACCACACCGAAGGATCTCGCGCGATCACGCGCGCGGGAATACTCTTGATGGTGGTCTGTTCGTTAAGGCCAAGCAGTCCTTTGAGACGTTCGTTTTCAGCAGCCGCCTGGCGCGCGTTGTTGAGCTCCGTTTCGACCTGCGACAGGCGTTCTTTCAGTTGTTCGTTTTCCTGGGCAGTGCTGCGGAAGTTCCAGATTTGCTGGAAGAAACCGGTGGTGGCGCCACTGGCTTTTGAGGAGGCATTTTGGAGTGGGGAAGCAAAGGTTTGCGTCCAGACGCGGAGCATTTTGTGTTTGCCGTCGGCGTCGCGCGCGTCTATTGCCATGATGACGAGATTGGCGACGAGCAACGCCACGAGCCAGATGGGGGCTCGCTGTCGAATCTCTTTTTGTGTGCGAACCGAAGCCACTTTGTAAATCCAAGAAGGCCATCCACAGATTACGCAGATTACACATTTACAGAAAGAATCTGTGTAATCTGTGGATGGTATTTCTACATTCCGCTTGTCATCGTGTTTTCCCACTTCACGCGCTTGAGCAGATCGAAGTCGGATAACATTTTGCCAGTACCTAAAACCACTGAGGCAAGTGGATCGTCGGCCAGTGAAACCGGCAAACCGGTTTCGATCGAGAGTCGCTTATCGAGATTTTTCAACAACGCGCCGCCGCCCGTCAGCACGATGCCACGCTCGACGATGTCTGCTGAGAGTTCCGGAGGCGTTCTTTCCAGGGCGACGCGCACGGCGTTGATGATCGTCGAGATTGAATCCGCGAGGGCTTCGCGCACTTCTTCGTCGGTGATCGTGATCGTCTTCGGGATTCCTTCGATGAGGTTACGACCACGCACTTCGTACGACAGTGGTTCGTCGAGCGGGTAGGCAGAGCCAAGCTCGATCTTGATTGCCTCGGCTGTTCGTTCACCGATCAGCAAGTTGTACTTCCTCTTGATGTACTGGATGATCGCTTCATCCATCTCGTTTCCCGCGACGCGCACTGCGCGCGAGTACACGATGCCGCTGAGACTGATGACGGCGATGTCGGTCGTGCCGCCGCCGATGTCAACCACCATGTTTCCGTGCGGCTCGGTAATCGGCAAGCCTGCGCCAATCGCTGCTGCCATTGCTTCTTCCACGAGATAGACCTCGGACGCTTTAGCACGGTATGCCGAATCTTCCACGGCGCGACGTTCGACTTGAGTTATCTCGGAAGGGATACCGATCACGACTCTTGGGCTAACCCAGGTCTTCCCGTTGTGCGCCTTACGGATGAAGTGCTGGAGCATCTTCTCGGTGACTTCGAAGTTTGCGATCACGCCGTCTTTCATCGGTCGAATAGCAACTATGTTGCCTGGAGTTCGGCCCAACATGTCTTTGGCGTCACGTCCGACGGCTTCGACCTGGTTAGTTACTTTATTAATCGCGACGATGGAGGGTTCTGAAACGACGATGCCGCGTCCCTTCGCATAGACCAATGTATTTGCCGTCCCGAGATCAATTGCGAGGTCGCTGGAAAACAGACTAAAAATAGATTTGAAAGCCATCTAGACTTATTCACTTCCCGTGGTTGGCAGAAATGG
The DNA here is from genome assembly GCA_035275005.1 of Pyrinomonadaceae bacterium. GTDB lineage: Bacteria > Acidobacteriota > Blastocatellia > Pyrinomonadales > Pyrinomonadaceae > PSRF01. Next base: position 2,054 of record DATENQ010000304.1, read on the forward strand.
AACTTCGGGTGGGATTGGCGGAAAGTCGCCCAACTCGTCCGAAACCCTAAGATACACTCTCAACCTACAAACCGTAAACTAGAAACTTTACACTGGTTAGCTGATGTGTGCTAGAGCTTTGGCCTAAAAGTCACGACACGAATATTTGTAGCAACTGTAGGGGCGGCACTCCGTGGCCGCCCGTCGTTGAAAACACGCCTTATTTTGGAAGCGGGCG
>DATENQ010000305.1:0-5103 GCA_035275005.1 Pyrinomonadaceae bacterium
TACTAATCACCTTGCAGCAATTAACCTGTCCTCAGTCATGACATTCAAGCTGATCAATCCCGAAGCTCTCGGCACGCCGAAGGGTTATTCAAATGGTGTGCTTGCGGATGCTGGGGGCAAGCTGCTTTTCATCGCCGGTCAAATCGCGTGGAATAAAAACCAGAAGATCGTCAGCGACGACTTCGTCGAGCAATTCGATCAGGCGCTCGCAAACGTCATCACAGTGCTGAACGCAGCCGGAGGCGAACCGGCCAACATCGCGCGACTCGTGATCTACGTGACCAGCAAGGTGGAATACCTCGAGCGCACCAGGGAAGTTGGTGAGCGTTATCGAAAGCACATGGGAAACCACTATCCGGCAATGGCGCTGGTCCAGGTGGCAGGTCTCGTCGACAACGCAGCCAAAGTTGAAATCGAAGGGATGGCGGTACTACCGGCATGAAACAACCAACATCCTTTCTCTACGAACAAGACGAGCACGGCATTGCAACGATCACATTGAACCGGCCCGAGCGTTTGAATGCGCTGACGTTTGAAGTCTATCGTGAGTTGACTGACACATTCGCCGAATTACGTAACGAACGTGACGTACGCGTTGTCGTGCTCACTGGCGCCGGCAGGGCGTTCTGCTCCGGCGGCGATGTCCACGACATCATCGGTGAGTTATTCAGTCGCAACATGGAAGGACTGCTCGAGTTCACACGCCTGACCTGCGAACTCATCCAAAACATTCGTGCGCTACCGAAGCCAGTCATCGCAAGTCTCAACGGAACGACCGCCGGCGCGGGCGCCTGCATCGCTCTTGCTTCAGACATTCGCATCGCCAGCGAAGACGCAAAAATCGCTTTCCTGTTTGTGAAGGTGGGATTAGCGGGCACTGACATGGCCGCGTCTTACTTGCTGCCGCGCGTCGTCGGTCTCGCGAAAGCAACGGAGATGCTTTTAACCGGAGATTTCGTCAGGGCCACTGAAGCCGAACGCATCGGTCTCTACAATCGTGTCGTGCCCGCAACAGAGCTTGCCACTACAACTCACGACTTCGCCGTGCAACTCGCTCGTGGTCCAGCTTTCGCACTCGGCAAGACAAAAGAGATGCTCAACCGCGAGCTGGACATGGATCTGCAAGCAGCACTCGAAAGCGAGGCTCAGGCGCAGGCGATCTGCATGCAACATCCGGATTATCGTGAAGCGTACGAAGCGTTTGTAGCGAAGCGAGCAGCGAAGTTTCAGTGACAACGATGGATTCCCTAATCTCGCAACTTCCCTTCTTTACTCCCGAACACCGCAATCTCGCGCAAAGCGTAGCGCACTTTGTCACACAGGAGATCGAACCGCGCGCGACAATCGAAGACGATATCGAAGGACTTGCGAAAGACTTCGTAGCGCTGCTGGCGCAAGCCGGGTTATTGAAGTACGCAGTCGCCGAGTCGAAGCTCGACGTCCGAGCTCTCTGCTTGATCCGGGAAGAACTCTCTTACTCTTCCTCACTCGCCGATCTCGCTTTTGTCATGCAGGGCCTCGGCACTTTCGCCATCGCGCGCGCAGCGCCCGATCACGTGCGCGATTTCTGGCTCTCACGCGCGGCCAGCGGCAAGGCGATCGCCGCCTTCGCGTTAACAGAACCAAACGCCGGCTCTGATGTCGCAGCAATCCAAACGACAGCGCGTCGCGACGGCGAATCTTACGTTATCGATGGTCGCAAGCGATTCATTTCGAATGCCGGCATCGCCGACTTCTACACTGTCTTCGCCAAAACCGGAACGCGCGAAGATGGTCGTCCCATTCTTTCCGCTTTCGTGGTTGGCTCAAAGATGCAGGGCTTTCGCGTCGTCGAACGAACGCCGTTAATCGCACCGCATCCGATCGGCGAGATTGCCTTCGACCAGTGTCGCGTGCCTGCTGAAGACATGGTGGGAAACGAAGGCGACGGTTTCAAACTCGCGATGGAGACCATGGACACGTTTCGTGCCAGCGTCGGAGCTGCGGCCTGCGGCATGGCGCGGCGCGCGCTTGATGCATCGCTTCGCTATTCATCGAATCGCAAACAGTTCGGACGTCTGTTATGTGAACATCAGCTGGTCCAGGCCAAACTGGCTGACATGATCACCGAGCTCGACGCCGCTCGACTGCTCGTCTATCGCGCCGCTTACGCAAAAGACACCGAGAGCGGTAGATTCACTCGCGAAGCAAGCGAAGCGAAGTTGTTTGCCACCGAAGCTGCTGGCAGAATCATCGACAGCGCCGTTCAAATTCACGGCGGCGCCGGCCTGGTGAGTGGAACCATTGTCGAACGTCTCTATCGCGACGTCCGCGCTCTGCGCATCTACGAGGGCACCTCCGAAATCCAGAAACTCGTCATCGCCGGTCAACTTTTGAAGGAGAGATAGCCGCAAAAGGCACAAATAACTTTTGTGGCTTGGTATGAAGATCAACGTCATTGGTGGGGGGCCGGCGGGGCTTTATTTTGCGATTCTGATGAAGAAGGCGAAGGCCTCGCACCGGATCAAAATCTATGAGCGAAATGGGCCAAATGATACTTTCGGTTGGGGAGTTGTGTTCTCCGGGAAGACGCTCGCTAACCTGCGCGCCGCTGATGAGACTTCACACGCCGAGATAACCAGGCAGTTCGCGCCGTGGGACAATGTTGATGTTGTTCATCGAAGCGACAAGGTTTCGATTCATGGGAATAGTTTTTCCGGGATCGCACGACTTCAGTTGCTCAAGATACTGCAACGACGTGCCGAGGAGTTGGGTGTCGAGATCGAATTTCACAAAGAGATTCACAACATCGAGGAGTTGCGAAACGACTGTGATTTCCTGCTGGCTGCTGACGGCGTCAACAGCATGGTGCGGCTGAACTACGTCGAACAATTACAGCCCGAACTCGATCTGCGGACCAATCGATACATCTGGTACGGAACCAATCAGCTTTTCCACGGGCTCACGCTCACGTTTCGTGAAAACAGTGCCGGAGTGTTTGCGGCTCATTCTTACAAGTTCAATCCGACGACGAGCACTTTCATTGTCGAATGCGATCCGCAGACTTGGGACAAAGCCGAATTCGAGCGCATGAGTGACGATGACACACGCGCGTATCTCGGCGAAGTCTTCGCCAAAGATCTTCAAGGGCACAAGCTACTTTCAAACAATTCGAAGTGGATCAACTTCCTCCTCGTAAAGAACAAAAACTGGTTCTTCGAAAACGTCGTGCTGATTGGCGACGCTTTGCACACGGCGCATTTCTCGATCGGCTCAGGCACGAAACTGGCTATCGAAGACGCGATCGCGCTTGCCGAATCGTTTCAGCAAAACGCCAACGTCTCCCAGGCGTTAACGCATTTCACTGAGACGCGACGCCCCGTGATTCTTGATTACCAGGCAGCGGCTTTCGAAAGCATGCTGTGGTTTGAGAACGCTGCGCATTACATGCACCTGAGCCCGTTGGAACTGGCGTTCTCACTGATGACGCGAAGCGGGCGCGTGAGTTACGAAGATTTAAAACGGCGGGATCCGGCTTTCATCCGTGCATACGAATCCGCGTCAATCCGCGGCTAACCAACGCGGCGGTTCCAGGCGCCGTCGTCCATCATCAACCGTCGCAATCCCCGGCTCATCGAGCTCAACACGGTCCCATAACTTACACGTCACCGGTCGGTGCGCCTGGTCGAGCGCTTCACAATAGTTCGTGTACGTGCAACGCCGCACCTCATCGCCGCGCCCGAGTTTCACCTTGATAAACCAATCCGGATCCGCGAGCGCCTGGCGCGCCATGCCGACAATATCAGCCTGTTTCTTGCGCAGGATATCTTCAGCCTGTTCGAACGTCGATATCCCACCAGTCGCTACCACGGGTGTGTCAAAGCCTGCCTCATTGACAGCCTGCTTGATTGCTGCAACAAGCGGAACATTCCGCCCAAATGGACCAACGGCGTCAGACAGCACGGTTGGCATACACTCATAACCGCTTTGTCCCGTATACGGATAAACAGCCTGGCCCACCTTCGGCGGTTGCGCATCCTCAAACTTGCCGCCTTTCGAAAGCGACAAAAAATCAAACCCGGCTGCCGCAAACTGTTTCGCGTAGTAGATCGCATCTTCATCACGACTACCGCCTTCGATCACTTCATCCGCAAGAAACCGCACGCCAACAACGTAATCCTTCCCGACATGACTGCGCACCTCTCGATAAACCTCTAACGGCAAGCGCGCGCGATTCTCACGTGACCCTCCATAACCATCCTCACGATCGTTCTGCGCGCTCAAAAATCCCGCCATCGTGTAAGCATGCGCGTAATGCAGCTCAACCCCATCAAATCCCGCTACGCGTGCACGCTCCGCCGCCGACGCAAAAATCGAAGGCAACTCTCGCGGCAGCTCGCGAATGTGCTGCAAGTGCATGTCGGTGACGCGCTCTCGATATCCAAACCGCAACGCTTCCAATTCACGCGGCCGCAACACAGCATCGACAACCTCATCAGTTGCCTCAAATAAAAACTCACGCACTCGATCATCAGCAGCGTTGGACCAACCCGACCATCCAGTTATCTCAACCAACGCGCGACGATGATGCTCGTCCACCTCCAAAAACCGTTGAAAGTACTTTGCCTTCTCCGGCCTTCGCTTCACCGCAAGAAAATCGATGATCTGAATGAACAGTAACGTCTGACCATCGCTCGCCTCCTTCACTACGTCAACGAGCTTGCGCAACCCTGGAATAAATCGATCGTCGCCAATACGAAGCAACGGGCCGCTCGGTATGTCACGCACGCCCGTAGCCTCAACCACCAGCACCGCCGGTCGTCCTTCCGCGAAGCGCCGGTACCAGTCGAGATTCTGTTGCGTGACGAAGCCATCCTCCGTCGCGCGCCAGGGCACCATCGCCGGCACCCACGTGCGGCTCCGCGCTTCCAGCTTGCCGATCCCGATCGGGCTGTAGAGTCGTGATTGCGCGCTTTCCTCAGCGGTGGGCCAGCGAGTTTCGAGGATCTTGTGTTTGATTGGATTCGCGAACTTCCACATTGTTTCAGATTCACTTTAACATGGGACGAACTGTAGGGGCGGGACTCCGTGGCCGCCCGTCTCAGCCAAAGGAACAACCACGGG
>DATENQ010000306.1:0-13647 GCA_035275005.1 Pyrinomonadaceae bacterium
GGTTACAATCACTGGCTGCAAGTTTTAAAAGATAATCCAAATGATTTCGCCGCCGTTATAAACGGATTCATTAATTCCGCGGAGTATCGTTCACGGTTTGGGCAGCCTTAATTCGCCGATGAGCACATTTGCTGAGCGTCCATGGTCGGAAAAGGCGACGGTGGACGACGTTTACTATTGCTATCGCATCCTGTTGGCGCGCGAGCCATCGGATGAAGACATAAAGTACTGGAGCGAGCGATTGGCTACTGAAGACTTCTCATACGCCAAGCTCGCCTGGTACTTTCGTAAGTCGAGAGAGTTCGGAGTCCGTACAAGAGCGCGCGGAATAACGCTTGTTTCGCTGGACGACTTCGAGTTATACGTTCACGACTACGACTGGGATATCGGAGAAAACATTCTACAGTACAGACAGTACGAGCCTCACGTCACTGCCTTTCTCAAAAAACACCTGCGAGAAGGAATGACCTTCGTCGACGTGGGAGCAAACGTCGGTTATTTCACATTTACCGCGGCTAAACAGGTCGGAGCTTCCGGCAGGGTCATTGCGGTCGAATGTAATTCACAGAACTGCGAGTTGATGTACATGAGCTTACATCGCAACGGCTTCGATCAAGTGGTGGTCCATCCGTTTGCGATCAGCGACACTCGGAAGCTGATGAGCTTCTCGTGGGGATTCAGCAACGGCATGGTTAACGAGTTGGCTGAGGACGAAGAAGAACCTTTCATTATTCCGGCAGTGACGCTCGACTCAATACTTCAAAACGAAACGAGAATCGACGTTATCAAAATGGATATCGAGGGTTCGGAGGCAAAAGCATGGATAGGTATGCAGCAAACTATCCAAAAGCATTATCCGATTCTTCTGATGGAGTTTTTCCCAAGCTTGTTGAAACAGGTTTCCGGCGTGGAAGGAGAAGACTTACTGAACAGCATCTTTGCTCAAGGATACCGCGCAGCGATTCTCGGACTTGAGCAGCAGTTGGTCCCCGCGTTATCGACGCAGGATGTCATTGACGTCTGGCGCAAACGAGCGGAAGAGATCGGCGATGAAGACAAAACATACCTGGACCTGGTCTTCTCAACAATTGACCTATCTGAAGAGCGACCTGCTCCGAGAATCGCCTGGCTTTCGCCATTCCCTCCGCAGCGAAGCGGAATCGCCAACTATAGCTACTCAATAATCAAAGAACTCAGACCTCACCTCGATATCGATCTGTTTTACGACGGCGAGGAGCCGGCGCCAGAGATCCGGCAAGAGTTTAATGCCTATCCAATATCTGAGTTCCCGAAGCGCCGGAAGCAATACGCCGAGGTGGTCTATCATCTTGGAAACCATAGTGGGTTTCACAAGAGGATCTACGAGCTCGCCTGGAACTTTCCCGGCACGATCGTACTACACGACTACAATCTCAGCGCCTTTTTGCGCGATGCTTTTTATCGAGAGGGTAATGGGCTGTACGAGAAGGCTCTGGTAAACGACAGCAGTGAATCAGAACGCAGAATATTTCATAAGTTGCTTCCCGTGATCGGCAGGTACGCGGTGAGAACCCCCATGAGTCATGCTGTGGTTAACAGGAGCAGGAAAGTCATAGTTCATCATCGCTGGATCAAAAACCAGTTTGCCAACAAAGACCACATCCAGGTCATTCCTATGTTCGCCAAGATCGACTATCAGCCAACACCGGAGGAGATTGAGAGTTTCAAGAGCAAGTTTCGGATCAAGGAAGACTATTTCCTGATCTCCTGCCTTGGCTTTACCAACACCAACAAATTGCCGAAGTTGCAGATCGACGTGATCGAGAGATTGCTGGCCCAGGGTTATCCAGTGCACCTGCTATTTGCGGGTGAGACTGCGCCGGAGGTAAAGCGCCTCGAGGCACAAGTTGAGGCAGGAACTAACAACGACCACATCACGTTTACGGGTTACCTGAATGAAAAAGATTATTTCACCGCTATTTTTGCCTCAGACGTGATTATCAACTTAAGGAATCCCTCAATGGGAGAAGCGTCCTTAACACTGATGCAGGCGCTTGCGGCCGGCAAACCGACAATCGTCAGCGACCTCGATCAGTACAAAGAGTTTCCAGATCGGGTGTGCTGGAAACTGAGTCACGATGAGAATGAAGCCCAACTACTTTACGAATATCTTGAAGTGCTGCTTTCGAACCGGAATGTGCGGGAAGCGATTTCAGCCAATGCGCTCGATTACGCGGAAACCGTCTTATCCCTCGACCGTATAATCCCGCACTGGTTACGACTTTTAGCCGCAGATTTCCGCAGATAAACGCTGATTTTTTCATCTCCGGTCATTTGCGTAAATCTGCGGCTAAAGGCTGTGTGCTGCTTGCGAACGTGCCGCGTTCTGCTAAAATGACCGTTCTTTATTGCCGGTTAGCTCCCCGAGGCCATCTAATCTGCTCGTATCAGTGTCTTTATTAGCGGAGGAATTCGTGAAGCAAGTTTTCTTGTTCCTGTGCGCCATCATCGTGCCTGCACTCATCGGTGGCTCGCTCGTCTCCGTAGCGGCGCAAACGTCCAGCCCCACACCGGACCCGTTTACGGTCCAGCTTACTAACACGACCGCGTTTTTCACTTCGAGGATGAGCGATATCAGTGCCAACGGGCGCTTTGTCGTGTTCACCTCAAATGCCGACATCTCCACCGAAAAAGACAGAGACGGCAGAAATAATGCTGACGGCAATTTCGAGATCTTCGTACTCGATTACGCGCAACGCCGCATTTTCCAGATCACGAATACCATAAACGTTCCGATTCCAAACCCGTCGCCATCGCCAAGCCCGTCGCCGTCTCCAAGTCCAAGCGCAAGCCCGACGCCATCGCCGAGCCCGACGCCAACTCCGCAGCCAACCCCTGCTGACCTGACTAAAGTACAAGTCGAGATAGACAACCGGACTCCGATGATCTCGCTGACGGGAACGGTGTCAGGAGGCCAGCGCGTTTACAAGATCGTGTTCAGTACGAATGCCCCGAGCCCCGAAAACTTTGGCGGCGCCGAATTGGGTGTTAATGATACGAACTCGGAAATTTGGGTCTACACGCTTCCGGCCGTCACCGACGTCGATTTAACACTCGGCGCTGAAGTACCGTTTGTCGATCTGGCAACCGGATCTTTCGATTTCATGACTAAGACGAACGCCAGCCGTCAGCCGACGCCGGGCTCAACTACTGCCCTTCCGTTTTTCGCTGACGACAATCGCGATCCGGCAATTTCGGATGATGGCAGCATCATCGCCTTCATCTCCACGCGCACTCAGCCCGGCACCGGTAATACCAACAACAACGACGGCAACCCCGAGCTCTTCTTTTGCACCGTCGCGTCGAAGAGCTTCACGCAGGTGACTAACACGCAGGACGCTATAGTCGGAGTCGGATTGACCTTTCAAGCCAGTCCTTCTTTATCGAGTAGCGGATCGGTAGTGGCATTTATTTCCACTGCCAATCTGCCCGCTGGTCCGGACAACAACAATGTGACCTCGAATAACGCGGATGGTAACGCGGAGATCTATCTGGCGAGCTTTACCGGAGGCACGGCCAGGGTTACTAAACAGGTCACGCGGACACTGAACAACAATACGGGGAACACGAATGTTCTCAGCACCGGACGTCGCTTGAGTCGCAATGGCGCGCTGATCGCCTTCGAATCAACTGCCACAGATCCAAAGTCGAACGCAGCTCCGGCCGGCCGGATCCTCGGGCTCTTTGTTTACACCGTAGCCGACGATACATTCGTTGAAATCGGTACGCGGGGGCCAGTGTCAGACGTCGGTCGCTTTCCGATGTTCACTGACTACAATTCGTCACTGGCTCCATCCAGCCTCGTGTTTGATTCATTCCTGAACTTCCGTCCTGACGGAACGTTCCCGTCGTCGCAGGCCACAGCTTCGGAAGGTATGAATGTCGACAACTCGCCCGAGATCTTTCTGACGCAGATTCCGGCATCGTCATCGAATACTTTCACGCGCCTGACAAACATGCCCGTCTTTAACGCAGCCAGCACGCGACCCATCGCCAGCGAGACTCGTAAACGCATCGCGTTTTCAGTTGTAGGCCAGGAACTGGGTGGCGGAAACGGTGACGGCTCGCAGGAAATCTACTATTTACTGACTCCGCAAATCACCGCAACGTCCGGAGCCGTGCTTTCGTTCTTCACTGGCTTCAGCAACATGCCTGTGACCGCGGCCACGCCGCTTCCGAGCCCGACTCCCACTCCGACGCCGACACCAAGCCCAACTCCCGGACAGCCGATTGGTCTGGCAGCGGGTATGGTAAGTATTGTTCGTTCAACCGTACCCCTCGCTCCTTCAAATGCGGAGCTTACCGGCGATCCAAATACTGTGGCTTCCGAAATCAAGCGCAGTCCCGCTTTGCCGGTGGAACTCAATGGAGTTTCGCTAAGCGTCAATGGCGCGGCCGCGGGGCTCTATTTTGTCGGCGCCGATCCTAAAGAGATCCACTTCGTGGTGCCGGTAGGTGTACCGGTGGGACTACGCACCGTAGCAGTCAACATACTGGACAGCGGAGCAAATACCGACACTCTTATTCGCGGGCTGGTGCAGATCGTAGTTGGACAACCAGACATTTTCACCTCGACCATGGATGCAGGAGGGCGGGCCGGCGCCATGGATGCGAACACGCAATTCCCGGAACCGTTTGACGTCACACAGCGAATCGAGTTGGTCGTTACGGGAGTGCACTTTGCCGCGCCAGCCGAAATCACGGTTACGGTGGGCACCACACCTATCCCGGCGGCTTCAATCATCGCCGTGCAACCCAACCGGCAGATGGCGGGTTTTGACAGTATAATTTTCGACTTGCCCTCGTCCCTCGCAGGCGCCGGAGACGTGCCTATACAGGTCCAATTTTCGAGGGGCATCATAACCGTCAGTCGCCCGGCTGATACCGCGCCCCATATAACGATAAACTAGGCCCCAGACGCGTTTTTCACGCGAAGGCGCAAAGTATCAAAGTTTTTCCCCGCGGACTTTGCTGCTTTGCGCCTTTGCGTGAAAACTTCTCAGGAAACTCACCCAAACCGTGATACCATTCCGCCCACTGGTCTCCCCCAGTGCCAGAGTCAGCGTCTTTACAAACTTGTCCTCGCCGGGAAGCTCTTTAATGCAGTATCCAGTCGCCATCATCATCAGTGTGGCAATGTTTTTCTCTCTCGGCTCCCGAGAGCGACTGGGGATCCGCGATTCATTCGAGCTTGAACCCACGGCACAAACCGTCCGCAAAATACGTTGGCCCAGAAAGACCATCCAGGTCTCGCTTTCCACCTCTTTGCTTTCGCCGGGCGCCAACATCAAACCGGACAGCGACGTGGTCGGCGCCGCGCGCCGGGCCCTCTCTCGATGGGCCAACATGTCGAGCATCACTTTTGTCGTCACGTGGTCTTCGGCAACTTCGATCAGTCCTGCTGACGCAGGCGACGGAATCAGTCTGCTGACCATCGCCAGCACTCCGGAAAACGACGCCTTCAATTCCGAGACGACCACCGGACGCACGCGTGTCTTCTTCGATCCGGAAACCGGAAACATCGCGGAAGCCGACATCAGCATCAATCCGCGTCCACGCGCTGAAGACGGAACTCAGTTGCAGTTTTCAACTGACGGCACGCCGGGCACGTACGATCTCGAAGCGACGTTCACCCATGAGATTGGTCACCTGCTCGGGTTGGACCATTCCGCTGTCTTGTCGTCGACGATGCAGGAGCGGCAGGCTTTCAACGGTACTTTCGGTTTGCCTGCGTTGACTGAGCGCACGCTCAGTGAAGACGATCGACAGAAGGTGCGCAGTCTCTATGGATCGCGGCTAAAGGTCGGTCGCATTGAAGGCCGGCTCGTCGACAACCGCACGCCGGGCGCGCTAATTCCACTCGATGGAGTACACATTTGGGCGGAGAGTGTTACGAACGGGCGAGTGATTGCGAGTGATATCACTGCCACTGACGGTACTTATAAGTTGGAAGGTCTCGAACCCGGACAGTATCGCGTGATCGTGTCGTCAACCGCGGACACTGTAGCGGCGCAGAAGTTTCGAAGTTTTGAATTGTCGAACCAGGTCGCGGTGAAGGCGGACGTGGCCACACCGCTCAACTCCAATTTAGTGCCACCGCTAATCTCAGCGCTCAACCCGAGAGTGATCGGAATGAACGCGGAGCTTTCGACTGTCGCGTTGCCACTCGCGCCGGGCAAACGCGTGAAGGTTTATTTCGGTGGTGAGGGAGTCGATCAAGTACCGGGCACGAGCATTAGCGTCAATTCACCGTTCTTCAGCGTCGATCCTGCAAGCCTGACTCGCGAACAGATTGCAGCGCCGTTTCCGGTCGTCAGTATTGAGTTGCAGGTGGCGGCTAATGCGCCGTTTGGCGATTACAGTTTGCGGCTCCAGTCCAACTCGGGTGAGACGGCCTACATTCCCGGCGCGATCACGATCGATCCGGGCGTGGGATCGTCAGTCGTGAACCCGGTTGATGACTCACGCTTCTTTATTGCACAGCAATACGCCGATCTCGCTGGTCGCGAACCCGATCAGGCCACGATTGACAAACTCACAGCGCAGTTTGCCGCGTGCGGTTCTCGCGCCGATTGTTTGCGCGCGCGCCGTGTCGAGATCTCTACAAGCCTGCTGCTCGAGAATGAATTGTCCGGCACGGGCGTGTTTCTCTACGGGCTTTATTCGACCGGACTTGGTCGTCTGCCGCGATACACGGAGTTTGAAAGCGATCGAGCGACGATAGCGAGTCAGAAGAGTGAGCTTGAAGCGACGCGCATGGCCATGGGCGCTGCGTTTGTCGAGCGACCGGAGTTCAAACGCAAGTATCCAGCGACGATGAAGCCCGCGGAGTTTGTTGATTCGCTGCTTACGTCGTTGGCCCAGGGCACGGGCGTCGATGTTGGCTCGGAAAGAAGTCTACTAATCGGCCTGTTGAACGACACCACCAATGGTCGCGCGATAGTCCTAACGCGGCTGGCGTCCGACCAGCGTGTTGTCGACGCCAATTACAATCAGGCGTTGGTGCTGTTCCAGTATTTGAGTTTCCTGCGGCGCAATCCAGACGAGGCTACTTACAATGCCTGGGTCAACACGCTCAAGAACAAGCCGCTGCGCGACCCGGAAGCCGCCCGCTCGTTGGTCTGCAATTTCCTGAACTCCTCCGAATATCAAAACCGCTTCGGAATGCTTGCCACCCACAATCCAAGGCAGTGTAATTAGCCGCAGATTGACGCAGATATTCGCAGATAAGATTTGATTAATCCGCGTCCATCCGCGTTCATCTGCGGCTAATGTTATAGTTTCGAAGCTTGAAGGAAACATTACTCTCGTATCTCGTCTGTCCCTCATGTGAAGGGCCTCTGGATCTCTCGGTCCGTAAAGCCGAACAAGCAGAGATCATGGAGGGTGAGTTGCGCTGTCCCGCGTGTACTTCGTCGTTTCCGATAACTTCCGGTATTCCACGTTTCGCAAATCTCGATCAGCTCGAGAGCGATAAACGCGCCACGGCCGCGGGCTTCGGCTGGCAATGGCAACACTTCACGCAGGAAGATGAGCGCTACGCGGAACAGCTTCTCGGCTGGATTGCGCCCGTGACGCCTGAGTTCTTCCGAGACAAGGTTGTGCTCGAAGGCGGTTGCGGTAAGGGACGTCACACGCAACTCGCCGCACGTTGGGGAGCACGCGAAGTGATCGGTATCGATCTCAGTGCCGCGGTCGAGACCGCCTTCGCTGCCACGCGTTCATTGCCCAACGCACATATTGTTCAGGCGGACATATACCATCCTCCACTCGCGCGGAAGTTTGATTACGCTTTTTCCGTCGGCGTCCTGCATCATCTTCCTGATCCGCGTGGCGGGTTCCTGTCGCTGGCGTCGAAGGTAAAACCGGGCGGGCACATCTCAGCCTGGGTCTATGGTGCAGAGAACAATGAATGGATCCAGCGCTGGCTTAACCCCGTGCGCGAAAAGGTCACGTCGCGAATCGATCAACGCGCGTTGTTGCATTTGTCGAAGCTTCCCGCTGCCTGTATGTACCTGGCTACTAAGCTGGTCTATGGTCCACTCAACCGCAGTGGTTCGTCGCTGACCAAACATCTTTTCTACAACGACTATCTGAGCGCGATCTCCGATTTTGGCTGGCGCGAACAACACACTATAGTCTTCGATCATCTGTTGGCGCCGACGGCCTTCTATATTTCGCGCGAGGAATTCGAAACCTGGTGGCGCGACCTCGGCGCCGCCGGGGTGGTCATCGGCTGGCACAACAAAAACAGTTGGCGAGGTACCGGATCAGTTTGATTATGCTTCACGCAAAGGCGCAAAGATGCTAAGGGAGCGCAGAGAAAAGGCGGGGTTCTTTGCTGACTTTGTGCCTTTGGGTGCAACTATGCGATTGGAGTTGATCTATTCGTTTGCTAAAAGAGAACTGTTGGGTCGTTACAAAGGATCCGTGCTCGGCATCGCGTGGGCGGTGCTGACGCCTGCGGTGATGATCGCGATCTTCACGTTCGTCTTTTCAGGCATATTCGGCGCTCGCTTCAGCGCCAGCAATTCTCATTGGGACTTCGCGCTCTATCTCTTTTGCGGCTTGCTGCCGTGGACGATGTTTCAGGAATCTGTGCAGCAATCCGCGAAGACGATCCTGGCCCACTCCAACCTCGTCAAACGAGTAGTATTCCCACTCGAAACACTACCCGCGGCGCAGGTGCTCGCGGCGCTCGGGAATCAACTCTTCGCCACGATCGCGTTGCTGATCGCAATGATCGTCGTGCGACAACGACTTGACCCGACCGTGTTATGGCTGCCGGTACTGTTGATCCCGCAACTTCTGTTTGCCCTCGGCGCCGCCTGGCTGATCGCGTCTCTGGGAGTTTTCCTGCGCGACATCACGCAGGGAGTCATATTGCTGCTGATGGCGTGGATGTACCTGACGCCCATCATCTATCCGGAATCGATCATCCCCGAGCGTTTCCGCCCCTTCATCAACATCAACCCCTTCACTCCCCTCATACGCAGCTATCGCCGCATCTTCCTCGAAGCCTCCGCCCCTGACTGGCCCGGCCTCGCCTACTTCGCCGCCTTTGCCTTACTTGTTTTTCTCTTCGGCTACTGGTGGTTCGCCCGTACCCGCAAGAGCTTCGCCGACGTGGTTTGATCCGTGGTAAATCAGTGCTTTGATCTATGTAATCTGTGGCTAAGTTTGACCAGACTGATCTATGATCGTCGTCCCATGAAAGACATAAGATTTACAGGTGCTCTAATGATTTTGGCTCTCGCGGCGGTGGTGGTGAGAGCGCAGGAGTGGACGCAGTGGCGCGGGCCGGCGCGTGACGGCTCTGTTTCGGGTAAGAATGTTCCGGCGGCGTGGCCGGAGTCGTTGAAACGAAGCTGGCGCGTCGAGATTGGCGAAGGTTATTCGTCGCCCGTGGTCTCGGATGGTCGCGTGTTCGTGCACGGGCGGCGCGACCCGGAAGAGATCGTGTCTGCTATCAATCTGGCGGACGGCAAGGTTCTCTGGCAGCAGAAATACCAGGCGACATTCAAAAAGAACCAGTACGCCGTCGAGATGGCGAAGGGGCCGCACGCCACTCCACTCGTAATCGGCAATCGCCTGTTCACACTCGGCGTTACGGGAATTCTTAACGCGTGGGATACGGCGTCCGGAAAACAACTCTGGTCGCGCGACTTCTCGAAAGAGATCGATACCTCGAAGTTGTTCTGCGGCACCGCCGCTTCGCCACTGCTCGTCGACGGACGTTTAGTAATACAGGTCGGCAGCGACATTCATGGCGGACAAATTCTCGGACTCAATCCCGCCAGCGGTGTGACTGAGTGGGAATGGCGTGGACTCGGTCCGGGCTATGCTTCCCCCGTCGCGATCGAAGTGGGCGGAACGAAGCAAATCGTAACGATGACTGAAGGCTCGATTGTTGGTGTTGACGGCAAGACCGGCAAAGAGTTGTGGTCGGCGCCGTTTCCGGACGAATGGCACGAGAACATCGCGACGCCGCTCTGGACCGGCACACACCTCATCATTTCCGGCACGCGACAGGGCACGCACGCTTACGCGTTGAAACAGACAGGCGGAAAGTGGGAGGCAATCGAGACCTGGAAGAATCCGGACATCGCTCCGTACATGAGCTCGCCAGTCTTCGGCGACGGCTTGATCTACGGTCACTCTTCGAAAAAGAAGGGGCAGTTTTTTGCCATCGACGAAAAGACCGGCGCCGTGCGCTGGACGACGGAAGGCAGGGAAGGCGAGCATGCTTCGTTGTTGCTCACGCCGCAGCACGTCGTCTACCTGACTAACAATGCGGACCTGATTGTTGCAAAGCGCGGCACTCCGTCGTTTGCGATTGAGCGTCGTTACGACGACGTGGCGGAGGCGTCCACGTTCGCGATGCCTGTTTTGCTGGGATCAAATATACTGGTGCGCGACGCGACCGGATTAATGCTTCTCACAGCTGGGAAATAATCCACAGATTACACAGATTATCTGCACAGAATAGATTCCACAACTCTACTTACCCGACTGATCGACGCCAGCGCCGACGGCATGTTCGCGTTCGATCGCGACTGCAAACTCATCGCCTGGAATCGAGCAATGGAGCGAATCTCGGGCCTCAGCAGCGATGAGGTAATAGGCAAACGTGTGGTCGATTTCTTTCCGTTCCTGCGCGAACCCGGCAGTGACGCCTGCTTCTCGGCAGCGCTCGAAGGCAAGGAATTCGTATCGCAGAATCATCCTTACGGCCCGTCAGAAACAGGCATTTTCGAAAGTCATTACTCGCCTCTGTACGACGAACAGAACCAGATCGCAGGCGGTATCGCCGTCATCACTGATATCACTGCGCGCAAGCAAGCCGAAGAAGCAGCGCACACTGCTTACCGGCAGTTGTCATTTCACGTCGAGACGTCGCCGCTGGCAGTCGTCGAGTGGGACAGCGACTTCCGAGTGTCGCGCTGGTCTGAGTCGGCGGAAAGACTCTTTGGCTGGAAAGCCGAGGAGGTGATCGGCAAACACGTCAACGAGTGGCGCTTTGTGTTTGCGGACGACGTCGATGCGGTCGCGCTCGTGACTAACCGGCAGCGCGAAGGAGTTGAAGTTCAGGGAATACAACGCAACCGCAACTACACGCGCGAAGGTTCAGTTCTGTATTGCGAGTGGTACAACTCCGTGCTGCGCGACGATCGCGAGAAGCTCGTGTCAGTGTTGTCACTCGTGCTCGACGTCACTGCCCGGCAGAGCGCGGAAGAAGAGCGAGCAGCATCATTGCTGCGCGAGCGCGACGCGCGACGGCACGCGGAAGAAGCCGATCGACTGAAAGATGAATTTCTCGCCACGCTCTCGCACGAGCTACGCACGCCTTTGACGTCGATTCTTGGTTGGGCGTCGATGATCCGCAACGGTGAGGTTGAAGGCTCGAACGCGGCGCGAGCCATCGAGACGATCGAGCGCAACGCCCGTTCACAAGCGCGACTCATCGACGACCTGCTTGATGTTTCGCGGATCATCACCGGCAATCTCAGGCTCGACATGCACCCGCTCAATCTCGCGCCGATTGTCGAGGCCGCGCTCGACGCGCTGCGGCCGACGGCAGACGTGAAGGGCATTCGTCTGCAAACGCGCTTTGTGCCGGAAGAGTGTCTCGTGAAAGGCGATCCAAACCGGCTTCGCCAGGTCATCTGGAACCTGCTCTCAAATGCGATCAAGTTCACGCAGCGCGGCGGCAGTGTGAATGTCGAGCTGAGCTGCATCGAGTCAACGGCGCGCCTGACAGTCAGCGATACGGGCGACGGCATCTCAGCAGAGTTTCTGCCGTACGTGTTCGATCGTTTTCGACAGGCCGAGGGATCGATTTCCAGGAAGCAGGGTGGACTGGGATTGGGTTTGGCAGTCGCGCGGCATCTCGTCGAGCTGCACGGCGGAGCGATCAGGGCGGAAAGCGAAGGGATCGGAAAGGGTTCGGTGTTTTCAGTCGATCTGCCGCTGGGGCAGGAACGACGAGATCCGGCACGAGCTGAGGAGCGCAGGCTTGAATTGGAACGGCGGCGCAGTCGCAGCGGCGGCGTGGTCAGGCTGGATGACGTACACGTGTTGCTGGTCGAAGATGATGATGATTCGCGCAAGTTGCTCGGGACGATGCTCAAGCGTTACGGTGCGAGGGTGACGTCGACGAAATCCGCGGCGGAGGCGCTCAGAGTGTTCGAAGACGAGTTGCCTGATGTGATGATTAGCGATATTGGTATGCCGGATCAGGATGGATACGAGTTGGTTCGCAAGCTGCGGGCGATGCCGGCTGAAAAGGGCGGCGCGGTTCCGGCAATCGCGTTGACGGGTTATGCTTCACGTAAGGATCGCGAGCGCGCGCTCAACTCGGGTTACCAGCAACACATGGCGAAGCCGATCGAACAGGTGGACCTGATCAAGTCGATCGCTGCGCTGGTCGGACGCGACGATTAAATTTCGCGCAAAGGCGCAAAGCTCGCGCAAAGACGCAAAGAAAGCGAACTTTGCTTGCTTAGCGTCTTTGCGTGAACAAAATTGAAGAGGTACACACATGAGACGACGATTTCAAATCATTCCGGTTTTCCTCCTCTTAATACTCCCCGTATTCGCACAACAAACAGATCCATCGCTGCTGACAGTCGATTCGGTCTTTACGTATCGCACCAGGCTTCTTGGGCCGGTGCAGTGGCAGACAGACGGCAGCGGTTATCTCGCACTGGAACCGTCGCCAACTAAGAAAGACTCCGTCGACATCATTCGCTACGACGTGAACACCGGCGCTCGCACCGTTAAAGTCTCCGCCGAGAAACTCACGCCGAGCGGCGCCGCGGAGCCACTCTCCGTCGAAGAGTTTTCCATGACTCCTGACGAGCAGAAGTTATTGATCTTCACCAACTCCGCACGCGTCTGGCGCAGCAATACACGCGGCGATTACTGGGTGCTCGATCTCAGCGCAAACACGTTGCGCAAGCTCGGCGGCCCCGACGCTAAACCGTCGAGCCTGATGTTTGCGAAGTTCTCGCCTGACGGCCAGCGCGTCGGCTACGTTCGCGAGAATAACGTCTACGTCGAAAACCTCTCCGGCGATGGCAAGATCACGAAGCTCACCACCGACGGCTCGCGCTACATCGTCAACGGCACCTTCGACTGGGTCTACGAAGAAGAACTGTTTTGTCGTGACGGTTTCCGCTGGAGCCCTGACAGCAAGCAGATCGCTTACTGGCAACTCAACTCCGAAGGCGTCAAGGAGATGACGCTCATTAACAATACCGCGGGCCTCTATCCTGAGATCACTACGTTTCCATATCCGAAAGCCGGCGAAACAAACTCCGCCGCGCGTGTCGGCGTGGTGGACGCGAATGGTGGCCCAACCCGCTGGATCGAAATCCCCGGCGATGCGCGCAACAACTACCTCCCGCGCATGGAGTGGGCCGCGAGCTCCGACGAGTTAGTTATTCAGCAACTCAATCGCCGCCAGGACACCAACATCGTGATGCTCGCGGACGCGCGCTCCGGCAAAGCACGTCCCATCCTGACTGAAAAAGACGAAGCCTGGGTGGACGTCTCCTGGGGCGACATCGACTGGGACAGAACCGGTATCGCGCGTGGCGACGTCGA
>DATENQ010000307.1:0-2973 GCA_035275005.1 Pyrinomonadaceae bacterium
TTCATGTTTGCGATGCTCGTGCTCGTGATGGGCTCAAACTTCCTGATGATGTTTGTCGGTTGGGAAGGCGTGGGTCTCTGTTCCTACCTGCTGATCGGTTACTACTTCGATCGACAGGAAGCCGCAAACGCTTCACGCAAAGCTTTCATCACCAACCGCGTTGGCGACTTCGGCTTCGCGCTCGCAATCTTCGGCATCATCGCGACCTTTGGCAGCGCGCAGTACACGGAAGTCTTCGAACAGGCAAAGAGCTTTCCGATGGAGCTACTCGGTCACTGGGGCATCCTCTCATGGATCGCTTTGGGACTGTTTATCGGCGCGTGCGGAAAGTCAGCGCAACTGCCGTTGCACGTGTGGCTGCCCGATGCGATGGCCGGGCCAACGCCGGTTTCCGCGCTGATCCACGCGGCGACGATGGTCACCGCTGGTCTTTACATGCTCACGCGCACCAACGTGATCTTCCAGCACTCGCAAACGATGCTGCTCGTCGTTGCGCTCGTCGGCGCTGCGACCGCGATCTTCGCGGCCACGATCGGCATCACGCAGAACGACATTAAAAAGGTGCTCGCTTACTCAACCGTTTCACAGCTTGGCTTTATGTTCATGGCCTGCGGCGTGGGCGCGTTTGTGATCGGCATCTTTCACGTGATGACGCACGCGTTCTTCAAAGCGCTGATGTTTCTCGGCGCCGGCAGCGTGATCCACGGTATGCACCACGAGCAGGACATGCGGCGCATGGGCGGTTTGAAGAAGTACATGCCCTACACGTATTGGACTTTCTTTGCCGGATGGCTTGCGATCTGCGGCATCATTCCGTTTAGCGGGTTCTGGTCCAAAGACGAAATTCTCTGGAACGCAGCGTCGACAACTCACATCCCGCTCGGCTGGATCGTTTGGCTGGTCGGCACCATCGCCGCGACTTGTACCGCGTTTTACATGACTCGCCTCATGGCAATGACGTTCTGGGGCAAGGAACGATTTCTTGAAACGCCCGCGGGCGGTGAAGCAGACGAAGCGCACGCTTCCGCTTACGACGAGGGTCTCGCTCAGCACGATGCCATACGCCCCTCCGCCGGCGATCGCCCGCGACACGAGCCGGGCGAACATGTTGGACCAGTACATGAAGACGTAGCGCACCACGTCGCAACACACGGTCATGCACACGAAGATGGTGGCCATCACCACGGCGCGCACATTCCGCACGAGTCACCGCCCTCGATGTGGGTGCCGCTCGCCGTGTTGGCGGTGTTAGCCGTTATCGGCGGTTTTGTCGGTATTGGACCAGCCTTCAAGCCGGTAACCGGAACCGAACATCCCGGCGGCAGGTTACACATCGCCAACTGGCTCAACCCGATTATCTGGAATCCGCTGACGCGCGAGTTCAATACCGCTGAAGGCGGCGAACACGGAGCTCCCGCCACAGAAACGGCTGAGCATACTGAACTGGTTGCTGAAGCTCATGGAGAGTTTGTTGAGGCCCCATACACGGACACTGGCTTCAACCTGGCCCATACCGTCTACAACGCAACGCACAGTCATCTCGCGACCGAGTGGATCTTTATCATCATTTCACTGATCGTTGCTGGTATCGGCATATTGCTTGGTTTTCTGTTCTATGTCTGGCGGCCACAGCTAGCCGGCATCTGGGCCCAACGACTGCGCCCGCTTTACAACGCCAGTTATCACAAATATTGGGTTGACGAGTTCTACGGCCTCGCCGTCACGCGACGAACAATGGACGCGGCGCGCGCGGTTTACGCGTTTGACTCAAAGCTTGTCGACGGCATTGTGAATGGACTCGCGTGGCTAAGCCGGCAGTTTAGTCGCATCGTCGGCGGCGTCGACAAATATCTCGTAGATGGCTTCGTCAACACCGTCGCCAATTTCATCATGCGTTTGATGTCGCCGCTGTTCCGCGCTGCGCAAACCGGATTCACGCAAAATTACGCGCTCGTCATGGTGCTCGGATTGATGGTGGCGGTCGTAATCTTCTTTGCGCGCGACATTATGTCGGCATTTGGTAAATAGCCCCGGATCGAATTTATGAATAACTTGCACATTCTCTCCATCATCACCTGGCTCCCGGCCCTGGGCGCAATCCTCATTCTTGCGCTCATGAAGAAGGACCAGTCGACTCTGATCAAGAGATTTGCGACCGCGTGGTTTGCGCTCGACTTCATCGTCTCGCTCTGGCTGTTGCAGTACAACCGCGGCATGGGCGGCATGCAGTTTCTCGAAGATCATCAATGGATCCCGATCATCGGCGCGCGCTACCAGATGGGTGTCGACGGCGTCGCAGTGCTGCTGATCGTTCTGACGACGTTGCTCGGCGCGATCGCGGCGTTGTCTTCGTGGGACTACATCCAGAAAAGAGAGAAAGAGTACTACGTGCTGTTGCTGCTGTTGCAGACAGCGGTGATCGGCGTGTTTGCTTCGATGGACCTGTTTTTGTTTTACCTGTTCTTCGAGGTCTCGCTCGTGCCGATGTATTTCCTGATCGGTATCTGGGGTGGCGAGAATCGTCTCTACGCTGCAATCAAGTTCTTCCTTTATACGCTTGTCGGATCGGTGGTGATGCTGCTCGGTGTTTTGAAGATGTATTTCCTGACGCAGGACACTACGGTGGTCAGCAAGGTAGTTCCGGCAACGTGGGCCGCGCTCGCGGGAAACGAGCAGGCCGCGCAGTTAGTCGCGAGCACTTATCAAACAGCAGTTCAGAACGCCACCGGAACATTCAACATCCTGTACATGCAGGCTATGGGACCATTCCTGCCGACAGGCACGCTCCAGGTGCTTTTGTTTGGCGCTTTCGCGCTCGGGTTTGCGATTAAAGTGCCGATGTTTCCGTTTCACACGTGGCTGCCCGACGCTCACGTCGAAGCGCCCACGGCCGGCTCGGTGATTCTTGCCGGCATCCTGCTAAAACTCGGAACTTACGGTTTCTATCGCTTTAACCTGCCGATGTTTCCATGG